>NZ_CVTO01000032.1:0-27232 GCF_900004715.1 Pseudomonas sp. 24 E 13 | reverse complement strand
CACCGCGCTCACGCGCGCCCTGTAGGAGCGAGCTCGCTCGCGAAAAACCTGAGAACGCCTGGTTAAACCAGAAGCGCTGCGTGATCG
The DNA here is from genome assembly GCF_900004715.1 of Pseudomonas sp. 24 E 13. Lineage (NCBI taxonomy): Bacteria > Pseudomonadati > Pseudomonadota > Gammaproteobacteria > Pseudomonadales > Pseudomonadaceae > Pseudomonas > Pseudomonas sp. 24 E 13. The sequence goes on along the minus strand of NZ_CVTO01000032.1, from coordinate 27,145 downwards.
TCAGCGTTTTTCGCGAGCAAGCTCGCTCCTACAGGGGTTCGGCGGTCAATCGGCTTTTTTGCGGATCCAGTAAAGGTACGTGCCGGCCTCTTCTTGTTGACTGACCAGTTCATGGTCAAGGAACACACAGAACTTGGGAATATCGCGGCGGGTCGACGGGTCGGTCGCGATCACCTTGAGCAGGCCGCCCGGCGGCAGGTCACGGATGTGCTGGTGCAGCATCATCACCGGCTCCGGGCAGTTGAGGCCGGTGGCGTCGAGGGTGCCGTCGACGGGCAATTCAAGACTCATACTTCACTCCTAAAACCAACCCGATCTCCTGTGGGAGGGGGCTTGCCCCCGATGACGGGGGCACATTCAACATCAATTTCGACAGTGATACCGCCATGGCAGGCAAGCCAGCTCCTACATTGGATATCAGTGTCTCTTGGGTTTCTTTACGTCCACCAACCGGCGCAAGTGGCACGTCACTTCCTCACGGTCGTGGTACAGCTGCTTGCAGCCGATTTCCACACGAATGCCTCGGGCCTTGAAGCCCTCTTCGATGCGCTCAAGCAAACGCTTCACTTCGGCATAGCGCTGTTTCATCGGCAACTTCAAGTTGACCACCGCCTCGCGGCAATGTCCCTCGCCGATCCAGGTTTCCAGCAACGCGGCGTTACGCGCGGGCTTCTCGACGATGTCGCACACCATCCAGTCCACCGGCTGCTTGGGCACGAAGGTGAAGCCGTCGGCCATCAAGTGCTGCACCAGGCCAGTGTCCATCAGGCTTTCGGCCATGGGGCCGTTGTCGATGGCGGTCACCAGCATGCCCCGGTTGACCAGCTGCCAGGTCCAGCCGCCGGGGGCCGCGCCGAGGTCGACACCGGTCATGTCACCGTGCAGGCGTTCGTCCCATTGCTCGCGGGGGATGAAATGGTGCCAGGCCTCTTCCAGCTTCAAGGTCGAGCGGCTGGGCGCGTCACGCGGGAATTTCAAGCGCGGGATGCCCATGGGCCACATTGCCGAGTTGTTCGACTCGGCCAGGCCCATGAATACTTCGCGGCCGCTCTTGAACGTCAGCAGCAGGCGCGGCTTGCTCGGGTCGTCCACCAGCCGGCCGGCGTTAAGCAAGGCTTTGCGCAGGTGCACTTCAAATTTCTTGCAGAAGTTCGACAGTTCCTTGCCGTCGTTGGTATCGACCATCTCCAGCCACAGGCTGCCGCACACCGGAAACGCGCGCAGGTGGGCGAGGATCACGCTGATGCGGTCGGTTTCCGGCAGGTCGATAAACACCCCGCGCGCCCACTGCCTTGGGAAGATCAGCTCGGCGAAGCGCTGGCCGTGCATCAGGCGCTGCGCGCCGTCTTCTTCAGTGCAGACAAATTCGGCGCAAGCGCTGCCGGTCTTGGCCTTGGCGTAGCCGGACACGTTCAGGCGCGCGGCGTGTTCCGCGATCTCGGAACAGACTTCGCCTTCAAAACCCGGGCGGCAGTGCATAAAAAGGGTGTTCAATTGAATCTCCTGGCAACTGGATTGCTCTATCGCAATACCTGTCATGAAAACGCGCGCATGATAGCCGAGTTCGGAACCTTGGACTCAGCGATAGAGTCCAGTTATTAGCCTGCTAATGAAAACAGCGCTAAGTTGAACGCTCTGTTCGTCCCGTCAGGTCCGTGGCCGTGCGGATCATAAGGAGTCATGTAATGTCATCCCTCGATAGCCTGAGAACCCTTAAGACACTGCAAATAGACAGCAAGACCTACCACTACTTCAGCCTGCCCGAAGCCGCCAAGAGCCTGGGTGACCTGGACAAGCTGCCGATGTCGCTCAAAGTGCTGCTGGAAAACCTGCTGCGCTGGGAGGACAACAAAACCGTCACCGGCACCGACCTCAAGGCCATCGCCGCCTGGCTCAAGGAACGCCAGTCCGACCGCGAAATCCAATACCGCCCCGCCCGCGTGCTGATGCAGGACTTCACCGGCGTGCCCGCCGTCGTCGACCTGGCCGCCATGCGCGCCGCAGTGGCCAAGGCCGGGGGCGATCCGCAGCGCATCAACCCGCTGTCGCCGGTGGACCTGGTGATCGACCACTCAGTGATGGTCGACAAGTTCGGCAACGCCGACGCCTTCGAGCAGAACGTCGATATCGAAATGCAGCGCAACGGCGAACGCTACGCCTTCCTGCGCTGGGGCCAGAGCGCCTTCGATAACTTCAGCGTGGTGCCACCGGGCACCGGCATCTGCCATCAGGTCAACCTGGAATACCTGGGCCGCACCGTGTGGACCAAGGAGGAAGACGGCCGCACCTACGCCTTCCCCGATACCCTGGTAGGCACCGATTCCCACACCACCATGATCAACGGCCTCGGCGTACTCGGCTGGGGCGTGGGCGGGATCGAAGCGGAAGCGGCGATGCTCGGCCAGCCGGTGTCGATGCTGATCCCGGAAGTGATCGGTTTCAAGCTCACCGGCAAATTGAAGGAAGGTATCACCGCCACCGACCTGGTGCTGACCGTGACCCAGATGCTGCGCAAAAAAGGCGTGGTCGGTAAATTCGTCGAATTCTATGGCGACGGCCTGGCCGATCTGCCCCTGGCCGACCGTGCCACCATCGCCAATATGGCGCCGGAATACGGCGCCACCTGCGGCTTTTTCCCGGTCGACGAGGTAACGCTGGACTACCTGCGCCTGTCCGGTCGCCCGGCAGAAACCGTCAAGCTGGTCGAGGCCTACACCAAGGCCCAGGGTCTGTGGCGCAACGCCGGCCAGGAGCCGATCTTCACCGACACCCTGGCCCTGGACATGGGCAGCGTCGAAGCCAGCCTCGCCGGGCCGAAACGCCCGCAGGACCGCGTCGCCCTGCCCAATGTGGGCCAGGCGTTCAGTGATTTCCTCGACCTGCAATTCAAACCCACCAGCAAGGAAGAAGGCCGCCTGGAAAGCGAAGGCGGCGGTGGCGTCGCCGTGGGCAATGCCGACCTGGTGGGCGAAGCCGACTACGAATACGAAGGCAACACCTATCGCCTGAAAAACGGTGCCGTGGTCATCGCCGCCATTACGTCGTGCACCAACACGTCCAACCCCAGTGTGATGATGGCGGCCGGGCTGCTCGCGAAGAAGGCCGTGGAAAAAGGCCTGACGCGCAAACCGTGGGTCAAGAGCTCGCTGGCGCCGGGCTCGAAAGTGGTCACCGACTACTACAACGCGGCCGGCCTCACTCACTACCTGGACACACTCGGTTTCGACCTGGTGGGCTACGGCTGCACCACCTGCATCGGCAACTCCGGGCCGCTGCCCGAGCCGATTGAAAAAGCCATTCAGAAAGCCGACCTCTCCGTGGCATCGGTGCTGTCCGGCAACCGCAACTTCGAAGGCCGTGTGCATCCGCTGGTGAAAACCAACTGGCTGGCCTCGCCGCCCCTGGTGGTGGCCTACGCGCTGGCCGGTACGGTGCGTATCGACATCAGCAGCGAGCCGCTGGGTAACGACCGGCAGGGCAACCCGGTGTACCTGAGGGACATCTGGCCCAGCAGCCAGGAGATCGCCGACGCGGTGGCCCAGGTCACCACGGGGATGTTCCACAAGGAATACGCCGAAGTCTTTGCCGGCGACGAGCAGTGGCAGGCGATCGAGGTACCGCAAGCGGCAACCTACGTGTGGCAAGCGGATTCCACCTATATCCAGCACCCGCCGTTCTTCGACGATATTGCCGGCCCGCTGCCGGTGATCGAAGACGTCAAGGGCGCCAACGTGCTGGCCCTGCTCGGCGACTCGGTGACCACCGACCACATCTCCCCCGCCGGCAACATCAAGACCGACAGCCCGGCCGGGCGTTATCTGCGCGAGCAAGGCGTGGAGCCACGGGACTTCAACTCCTACGGCTCACGTCGCGGCAACCATGAAGTGATGATGCGCGGCACCTTTGCCAATATCCGTATCCGCAATGAAATGCTCGGTGGCGAAGAAGGCGGCAACACGCTGTATATCCCCACCGGCGAGAAGATGGCGATCTACGATGCCGCCATGAAGTACCAGGCATCGGGCACACCGTTGGTGGTGATCGCCGGCCAGGAATACGGCACCGGTTCGAGCCGCGACTGGGCGGCCAAGGGCACCAACCTGCTGGGGGTCAAGGCGGTGATCGCCGAGAGCTTCGAACGTATCCACCGCTCCAACCTGGTGGGCATGGGCGTGCTGCCGCTGCAGTTCAAGCTGGACCAGAACCGCAAGGCGCTCAAGCTTACCGGCAAGGAGAAGATCGATATCCTCGGGCTGACCGATGCCGAGATCGAGCCACGGATGAACCTGACGCTGGTGATTACGCGCGAAGATGGCAGCAGCGAGAAGGTTGAGGTGCTGTGCCGGATTGATACCTTGAATGAAGTGGAATACTTCAAGGCCGGTGGGATCTTGCACTATGTGCTGCGCCAGTTGATCGCCAGCTAAAGATCGCTGCAGATCAAATGTGGGAGGGGGCAAGCCCCCTCCCACATTGATGGCATTCCAGATTTCAGATCAGCCGAACAGCCACTTCCACAGCAATACCAGGACCACCACCGCCAGCACCGGCCGCGCAATGCGGTAGGCCTTGGGGTGCTTGCGCTTCCACTGTTTGACCTGGCCGCTGAACTTGTCGCTGAAAGTCTTGCTCCAGGCATACGCCTGGTTGATCCCGCCCACGCGCTCGTCGTCGAGATTCTGCGGCGCGGTCGCGCGTCCCAGTTGCTTGCTGACCCAACGGTTGATGCGGGTCATCAGGCGATTGCTCAACGGTCGCTCGATGTCACAGAACAGGATCACGCGGGTCTTTTCAGTCTCGTTCTTCACCCAGTGCACGTAGGTTTCGTCAAACATCACGTCTTCACCGTCGCGCCAGGCATACACCTGGCCATCGACGAAGATGCGGCAGTCGTCGGAGTTCGGCGTGGACAGCCCCAGGTGATAGCGCAGGGAGCCGGCGAAGGGGTCACGGTGCGGGTTGAGGTGGCTGCCGCCGGGCAACAGCGCGAACATCGCGCCTTTCACGTTGGGAATGCTGCTGACCAGCGCCACGGTTTTCGGGCACAGGGCTTCGGCCGATGGCAGGGGTTTGTCGTACCATTTGAGGTAGAAGCGCTTCCAGCCTTTCTTGAAGAACGAGCCGAAACCGGCGTCGTTGTTCTTTTCGGCAGCGCGGATATAACCCTCGTCGAACAGGTGCATGGCCTCTTCGCGGATCACTTCCCAGTTGTCCTTGAGCACGTCCAGTTCCGGGAACTTGCTGCGGTCCAGGTAGGGCTTGGACGGCACTGCGGAAAACAGATACATCAAGGCGTTATACGGGGCGAACAGCGCCGAGTGGTTGACGAACTGACGCAACATCGGCAAACGGGCCTTGCCGCGCAGGTGCACATACAGCGTACTGCCGATAAACAGCAGCAACACCGACAGTTTGGCGGCCAAAGAAAAGGTCATGCAGCAACTCCTGAAAATAAGCGCCTGGCCAACAGCTTCCCGTCGCGGGGAAACCAGACGTAGCAGCCGGCCATGATAAACACTTGGCGCATTATGCAGAAGGCCCCTGCCGACCGGCTGACCTGGATCAACACGCCTCCCCCCTGTAGGAGCGAGCTTGCTCGCGAAGAACCTGAGAACGCCACGTTGAATCAGTAAACCCGCGTCATCGTTGACGTTCTTCGCGAGCAAGCTCGCTCCTACAGCCGATTCACGCCTGGTTTTCCTGGTCGGTGAACAGGTCACTGAACAGCATGCTCGACAGGTAACGCTCGCCCGAGTCCGGCAGAATCACCACGATGGTCTTGCCCTGCATTTCCGGTTTCTCAGCCAGGCGCACCGCCACGGCCATGGCGGCGCCGCAGGAAATGCCGCACAAAATGCCCTCTTCCTGCATCAAGCGCCGGGCCATGGCCTTGGATTCGTCGTCGGTGACCAACTCGACGCGGTCGACCATCGACAAATCGAGGTTTTTCGGCACGAAACCGGCGCCAATGCCCTGGATCTTGTGCGGGCTGGGCTTGATCTCTTCACCGGCCAGCGCCTGGGTAATCACCGGCGACACGGCGGGTTCCACCGCCACCGAGAGGATCGGCTTGCCTGCGGTGTGCTTGATATAGCGTGACACACCGGTGATCGTGCCGCCGGTGCCCACGCCCGCCACCAGCACGTCCACGGCGCCGTCGGTGTCGTTCCAGATTTCCGGGCCGGTGGTTTTCTCGTGAATGGCAGGGTTGGCCGGGTTTTCGAACTGGGCCGGCATAAAGTAGGTGCTCGGGTCGCCGGCGACGATTTCGCCCGCTTTGTCGATGGCGCCCTTCATGCCCTTGGCCGGTTCAGTCAACACCAGCTCGGCGCCGAGGGCCTTGAGCACTTTACGGCGCTCGATGCTCATGGACGCGGGCATGGTCAGCAGCAGTTTGTAGCCCCGTGCCGCCGCCACGAACGCCAGGCCGATGCCGGTGTTGCCGGAGGTGGGTTCGACAATGGTCATGCCCGGTTTAAGCTTGCCGCTGCTTTCCGCGTCCCAGATCATGTTGGCGCCAATGCGGCACTTGACCGAGTAGCCGGGGTTACGCCCCTCGATCTTGGCCAGGATGGTGACCCCGCGCGGTGCGATGCGGTTGATCTGCACCAGGGGCGTATTACCGATGGAGTGCGCGTTGTCTGCAAAAATGCGGCTCATGACGGGTCCTGTTTGGCAATGTCGGAAAGGCCCCAAGGGTATGCCTCGTGCCACTAGGCGTCCAGTCGCAGGAACGTTGCGCCGCTTGCAGCAGTCCATCTCCTACGAGCAAGGAGAACTGCCCCATGAAACGTCGCTACAGTTGGCCGCTCTGGACCGTCGCCGGGCTGGTGCTGGTCCTGGTTGCCGCAAACATCGCGCTGCCTTACCTGGTGCGCAACTACCTGAATGAAAAGCTCGCCGACATGGGCGATTACCGTGGCGAAATTGCCGATGTGGACCTGGCCTTGTGGCGCGGCGCTTACCGGATCAACGGGCTGCAGATCGTCAAGGTGGACGGCAAGGTGCCGGTGCCGTTCGTCAAGGCGCCGCTGATCGAGTTCGCGGTGAGCTGGCATTCACTGTGGTACGACCATGCCGTCGTGGCCGAAGGGCATTTCGTACGCCCGGAAATCAACTTCGTCGACGGCGGCGCCAACAAGCAGGCGTCCCAGACCGGTAAGGGCACCGACTGGCAGGAACAACTGAGCAAGTTGTTGCCGATCACCCTCAACGAAGTGCGCATCGAAGACGGCAAGATCGCCTTTCATAACTTCAGTTCCAAGCCTGAGGTGAATATCAACGCCACCGGGGTCAACGCCAGCCTCTACAACCTGACCAACGTGGTGGACGTTGAGGGCAAGCGCGACGCGCGCTTTGAGGGCAAGGCGCTGCTGCAAGGCCAGGCGCCGCTGGAAGCCAGCGCCACCTTTGACCCGCTGAGTGATTTCGAAGAGTTCGAGTTCCGCTTTCGTGCCCGCGACCTGCAACTCAAGCGCATGAATGACTTCGCCTCGGCTTACGGCAAATTCGACTTCAAGGCCGGGACCGGCGACGTGGTCATCGAAGCCCAGGCCGAAAAAGGCCAATTGCGCGGCTATATCAAGCCACTGCTGCGCGATGTCGAAGTCTTCGACTGGCAGCAGGATGTGGAAAACAAAGACAAGAACATCTTCCGCTCGATCTGGGAGGCTGTGGTCGGCGCCAGCGAGACGGTGTTGAAGAACCAGCGCAAGAACCAGTTCGCGACCCGGGTTGAACTGAGCGGCAGCGTGCACCAGCAGAATGTCAGTGCGTTTTCAGCGGTTATTGCCATTCTGCGCAACGGCTTTATCCAGGCCTTCAATGCCCGCTATGAACAACCCAAGCCCAGTGCCGATTAAAACTGTGGGAGCAAGCCCCCTCCCACATTTACCCCATTGGCCGGGAGATTGAAGTGACCGGCCATTCAGAGACTGAATAACCCGTCTGCGTTCACAGTCGCCGGGGCTGCGCGGTATAGTCGGGCATTGATGAATTCGAGGAATGACCGATGAAGTTCGAAGGCACCCAGGCCTATGTGGCTACCGATGACCTGAAACTGGCCGTCAACGCCGCCATCACCCTGGAGCGGCCGCTGCTGGTCAAGGGCGAACCGGGCACCGGCAAGACCATGCTCGCCGAGCAACTGGCCGAGTCCTTCGGCGCCAGGTTGATCACCTGGCACATCAAGTCCACCACCAAGGCCCATCAGGGCCTCTACGAGTACGACGCGGTCAGCCGCCTGCGCGACTCGCAGCTGGGTGTGGACAAAGTGCATGACGTACGCAACTACCTGAAAAAGGGCAAGCTCTGGGAGGCTTTCGAGTCCGAAGAGCGGGTGATCCTGCTGATCGATGAAATCGACAAGGCCGACATCGAGTTCCCCAACGACCTGTTGCAGGAACTCGACAAGATGGAGTTCTACGTCTACGAAATCGACGAGACCATCAAGGCGAAAAAACGCCCGATCATCATCATTACCTCCAACAACGAGAAAGAGCTGCCGGACGCCTTCCTGCGCCGCTGCTTCTTCCATTACATCGCCTTTCCCGACCGCACGACCCTGCAGAAAATCGTCGATGTGCACTATCCGGACATCAAGAAAGACCTGGTCAGCGAAGCGCTGGATGTGTTCTTTGACGTGCGCAAGGTGCCGGGCCTGAAGAAAAAGCCCTCCACATCCGAACTGGTCGACTGGCTCAAGCTGCTGATGGCCGACAACATCGGCGAAGCGGTGCTGCGCGAACGCGACCCGACCAAGGCCATCCCCCCACTGGCCGGGGCCCTGGTGAAGAACGAGCAGGACGTGCAACTGCTGGAACGTCTGGCATTCATGAGCCGTCGCGGTAATCGATAATGTTGCTCAACCTGTTCAATGAAATGCGCGCCGCCAAGGTGCCCGTGTCGGTGCGTGAGCTGCTCGACCTGATCAACGCGCTCAAACAGCGCGTGACCTTCGCCGACATGGACGAGTTCTACTACTTGGCCCGGGCGATCCTGGTCAAGGACGAGCGGCATTTCGACAAGTTCGACCGGGCCTTCGGTGCCTACTTCAACGGCCTGGAAAAGCTCGATGACCACTTGCAGGCGCTGATCCCCGAAGACTGGCTGCGCAAGGAGTTCGAACGCTCGCTGAGCGATGAGGAGCGCGCGCAGATCCAGTCCCTCGGCGGCCTCGACAAACTGATCGAGGAATTCAAAAAGCGCCTGGAAGAACAGAAGGAACGTCACGCCGGCGGCAACAAGTGGATTGGCACCGGCGGCACCAGCCCCTTCGGTTCCGGTGGCTACAACCCCGAAGGCATCCGCGTGGGCGATGCCGGCAAGCGCCAGGGCAAGGCAGTCAAGGTCTGGGACCAGCGCGAGTACAAGAACCTCGACGACCAGGTTGAGTTGGGCACGCGCAATATCAAGATCGCCCTGCGCCGCCTGCGCAAATTTGCCCGCCAGGGCGCGGCCGAAGAGCTGGACATCGACGGCACCATCGACCACACCGCACGCGACGCCGGGCTGCTGAATATCCAGATGCGTCCTGAGCGGCGCAACACCATCAAGCTGTTGTTGCTGTTCGACATCGGCGGCTCGATGGACGCCCACGTGAAAATCTGCGAAGAACTGTTCTCGGCGTGCAAAACCGAGTTCAAGCACCTGGAGTACTTCTACTTCCACAACTTCGTCTACGAGTCGGTGTGGAAGAACAACCAGCGGCGCACCTCGGAACGCACCTCCACCCAGGATTTGCTGCACAAATACGGCGCAGATTACAAAGTGATTTTCATCGGCGATGCGTCCATGGCGCCCTATGAGATCACCCAGGCCGGCGGCAGCGTCGAGCACTGGAACGAGGAGCCTGGGTATGTGTGGATGCAGCGGTTCATGGCCAAGTACAAGAAACTGATCTGGATAAACCCCTATCCGAAGGACACGTGGGGCTATACGGCATCGACGGCGATTGTGCGGGAGTTGGTGGAGGATCAGATGTATCCGCTGACGTTGCGCGGCCTTGAGGAAGGGATGCGCTTCTTGTCCAAATAAACGCCGATCCCGATAGCGCAGGAGATCAATGTGGGAGGGGGCTTGCCCCCGATGGCAGTGGTTCAGTCACAGATGTGTTGACTGACACACCGCTATCGGGAGCAAGCCCCCTCCCACATTTGGAAACTCGGCGTTATTTGAATCGGTGCAAATAATCGAGGTGACGGCGATGCGCTACCTCCTGCACCACCGGCGCCAAGCGTACTTTCTCGCCCGGCAGGCACTGCGCAAGGCGTGCCAAGGATAACGGCGTCAATGCGCCCAAGCGGGGATAACCACCAATGGTCTGCCGATCATTGAGCAACACAATCGGCTGCCCGTCCGGCGGCACCTGGATGGCGCCCAAGGGAATGCCTTCGGAAATCAACGACGGCCCCTGGTACTGCAGCGGCGTGCCCAGCAAGCGCATGCCCATGCGGTCGGCGCGGCTGTCCAGGGCCCATTCGGTGTTGAATGCATCGAACAGGCTTTGGCCGCTGAACCGGCCGATCTGAGCGCCGACGATCACGTCCAGTGATGCACCGGATGGCAGATCCGGCTTGGCCAGCACCTTCATTGCGCCGCCCGTACCGGAATAAGCCAGGCGCCCGCCTTCAGCCAACGCCTTGCCGAAACCGTCTACGCCACCCAGTTCCTCACGTACTACGGTGGCGCAACTGCCCAACACATCCGGCGCGTCGAACCCGCCCGGTGCCGCCAGGTAAGCCCGCGCGCCTTTGAACGGTTGGGTGAAGCGCAGGCGCTGGCCCTTTTGCAGGATAAAGCTGCGCCCCGGACTGATCGCACGTTCATCAATAAAGGCGCCCAGGTCCGCACCGGCCAGGGCCAACAAACAGTAATCCTCGGCCTGTACGGTAAAACCGCCCAGGGTAATTTCTATTACCGGCGCATCCAGGGCATTGTCCAGCAGCCAATTGGCCCATGACATCGACACCCAATCCAGCGCCCCGCCCTGGGTCACGCCAAGGTGGCGTACGCCGAAACGACCGGCGTCCTGCAACAGGCACAGCGGTGTGCTGGCCTCAATGATCAAGCGGCTCATGCGTGCGCCTCCAGAGGCGTGTCATCGCCGCCCAGGTTGACGAACTCAGCGTGGCCGACCGCCTCGAAACGCACCGTATCGCCGGGCTGCATCAGGCTGTAGCCGTCGCGTTCGCGGTCGAACAGTGTGGCCGGGGTGCGCCCGATCAGGTTCCAGCCGCCGGGGGATACGACCGGATAGGCGGCGGTTTGCCGCTCGGCGATGCCCACGCTGCCGGCCGCTACGCGTTTGCGCGGGGTGTTGAGACGCGGCGTGGCGAGGATGTCGTCCACCAGTCCCATGAAGGCAAAACCGGGGGCGAACCCCAGGGCGAACACTTGATACAGGTGGTCGCTGTGGCGACGAATCACCTCAGCAACCGCCAGCCCGCTGCGCTGCGACAGCAAGCCAAGCTCCGGCCCGACGCTCAGGTCGTACCACACCGGCAGCACATGGCACCGGCCAGCGCCCTGGGCCTGGGGCTGCAGGTCGGTCAGGGCATGCTCGATCAACGCCCGGGCCTGGGTCGGGGTCAACGCCGTGAGGTCGTAATGCACCATCAAGGTGGTATAGGACGGCACCAAGTCCACTAATGCTGCGCCGAACCCGCTGCGCAGGCGCTCGGTGGCGGCGAGCATCCACGGCATGTTGGCTTCGGCAATCGCGTCAAACAGGCGCACCATCAGGCAGTCGATGGCCACCACTTCAATCCGTGGTTTCATGCTGGCTTCAACGCTTGGCGAATACGCTGCACCGCCGCGACCGAGCTGGCGTTGTCGCCATGCACGCATAAGGTATTGGCCTGCAGCACCAGCGCGCTGCCATCGCTGGCGACCAGCGGCTCACCACGGGAAAGGGTCAGGGCCTGCTGGACGATGGTCTCGGCGTCATGATGCACCGCGCCCGGCAACTGGCGCGAAACCAGATGGCCCTGGCTGTCATAGGCGCGGTCGGCGAAGGCTTCGAACCACAGGGTCACGCCGTACTCATCGCCCAGGGCCTGGGCCGCGCTGTTGTCGCGCGTGGCCAGCAGCATCAGCGGCAGGTCGCCATAGGCCGCCACGGCCTGGATCACCGCACGCAGTTGGGCGGGGTTTGCCATCATGTCGTTGTACATCGCGCCATGGGGTTTCACGTAGCTGACGCGCCCGCCTTGTGCGCGGCAGATGCCGTCCAGCGCACCGATCTGGTAGTGCATCAGGTCCTGGATTTCCTGGGGTGTGTACTGCATGGAGCGGCGGCCGAAACCTTGCAGGTCCTGATAGGCCGGGTGCGCGCCCACTTGCACGCCATGCTTGAGTGCCAGGCTGACGGTCTTGCGCATGATGCTCGGGTCGCCGGCATGGAAGCCGCACGCCACGTTGGCGCAGTCGATGAACGGCATGACTTGGGCGTCCAGACCCAGGGTCCAGTTGCCGAAGCTTTCGCCGATGTCGCAATTCAATAGCAGGCGGCTCACGGGGTCGCTCCTGTAGGCTTTGTTTTTTTGTAGTGTGGGATCTTTTACCAACATCTCGCAACGATGTTGTCCTGAACCCCAACGACGCTTATCGTGGAACGGCTCGATTTTTGGCGCCGGCACGCCGCGGCGTCCAACTAATAAAAACCGATCCATGCATAAGAAAAAGTTGATCCCATGAATTTGAAGTTCCTCGAAACCTTCGTCTGGGTGGCCAAGCTCAAGAGTTTCCGCCTGACCGCCGAAAAGCTGTTCACCACCCAGGCGTCGATCTCCAGCCGCATTGCGGTGCTGGAGAGCGAGTTGGGGGTAAAGCTGTTCCTGCGCGATTCGCGCGGTGTGAGCCTGACCCCGGAAGGCTTGAAGGTGCTCGATTATGCCGAGCAGATGATGGTGACCCTGCAGGGCTTGAAGCAGTCCCTGGAAACCACCAGCAGCAAGGTCGGACGCATTCGGATCGGCGCAATGGACACCGTGATCCACACCTGGCTCAGCCCGTTGGTCGCTGAACTGATGAACCTGTTCCCGCGGGTTGAAATCGAACTGGTCGCCGATACTGCGCTGAACCTCAGTGATCAGCTGCAAAAAGGCTTCCTGGACCTGATCCTGCAAACCGACCTGCTGCGCCTGGAGAGCGTGCGCAGCCTGGAACTGGGCAGTCACCCCATGGCCTGGATTGTCGCCAGCCAGTCGATCTATAACCGCGATTACGCCTCCCTCGCCGAACTGGCCCAGGAACGCATCATCACCTACTCGAAAAACTCCTGTCCCCATCAGGATGTATTGAGTTTGATGCAAGCCAACGGCGTCGCCGCACCGCGCATGAACTGCGTCAACTCGGTATCGGCCATCACCCGGCTACTGCGCGATGGTTTTGGCATTGGCGCGCTGCCGCCGGTGCTGGTCAGCGAAGAGCTGGCACGGGGGGAACTGGTGATGCTGGCGATGGCGCAGCAACTGCCGAACCTGCAGGTGGTGGTGTCGTGGCGCGTGGGGGTGGAGTTGGTGGAGGAGATTGTGGGGTTGTGCCAGAAGGTCGTCGCCCGCTATGCCGAGGAAGTCGGTAAAGAGCGGATGGTACTGAGCAACTGACTGAACCGGGTCCAAATGTGGGAGGGGGCTTGCCCCCGATAGCAGAGTGTCAGCTAAACATATGTTGGCTGACACACTGCCATCGGGGGCAAGCCCCCTCCCACACTGGATTTTTGTCAGGACTTAGAGCCCTTTCAAATCCCGCTCTTCAATCGGCCGGCTCTGGCGCAGGCGGCGGCCGCCCAGCACCACCCAGTCGATCAGGCGATACAGGCATTCGATACCGAACGACAGCAGCATCGCTCCGCCCAGGCCCCAGCCCATGGCCTCGGGCGTCAGCAGGATCTGGTAGCTGTAGCCATTCCAGGTTTCCAGGCGAATATCCGGATCAGCCGCCACCGCCACTTGCAGGGCGCGGATGTACCAGGGGCCTTGCATGGCCTGGAATTGCTTGTCCAACGCCAGCTGACGGTCAAGCATCGCGCCCAGGCTGCTGGCGTCGCTCTGGAAGACCGGGTCATCGCTGGCACGGTAATGCGCCACCAGGGCTTGCATGTCACCGTTGAAGAACTGCTGCGCGGTGGACTCAAACCCGCGCAGGCCCGTCTGGGCCTCGATCAGGTGGGCTTCGACGCGCTTGGCGTAATCGTTGATGAACCCCGGCACTTGCACGCCGACCAACAAGCCTATGGCAAACAGCACCAACCGCAGATAGCTGAGCAACATGGTCGATTCCTTATTCGGTAACGCCCTGGCTGACGCATTCTCCGCGTCGCCACAGGCTCCATTGGCCCGGTTCGTAGCGGGTCCAGTTTTCGTTGTCGGTCAGCGGTTCGGTGGCGATGACCGTTACCACGTCGTTGGGGGTGGTTTCGGCCTGAAAATCGACGATCACGTCGACATCTTTCAAGCGGGCCGGGCCAAATGGCGCGCGCCGGGTAATCTGCGCCAGTTTGGTCGAGCAATAGCAAAACAGCCAGTCGCCATCGCTGAGCAGGCAGTTGAACACGCCTTTGCTGCGGTATTCGGCGCAGGCGGCGATCAGGTCCGGCAGCATCTGCTCGATGTCCACCGGTTCCGGGAAGGCTTCGCGCACGCGGTTGAGCAAGTCGCAGAACGCCGCTTCACTGTCGGTGTCGCCCACCGGCCGGTAGAAGGTGGCGCGGGGGCTGAAGTCGGCCAGTTGGCCATTGTGCGCAAAACACCAGTTGCGCCCCCACAGTTCGCGCACGAACGGGTGGGTATTGGCCAGGCTCACCTTGCCCACATTGGCCTGGCGGATATGGCCGATCACCACTTCGCTCTTGATGGGATAGCGCTGCACCAGCAGGGCGACTTCCGACTCGCTGCTCGCGGCCGGGTCCTGGAACAGCCGCAGGCCACGGCCTTCGTAGAAGGCGATGCCCCAACCGTCGCGGTGGGGGCCGGTTCGCCCGCCCCGCTGCATCAGCCCGGTGAAGCTGAACACGATATCGGTGGGGACGTTGGCACTCATGCCCAATAATTCACACATGCCAGGGCTCTCGCTGCAGGGCGGACAACGTTAAAGGCGCGGTTCGACCCGCATGCCGGAGGCGGGGGCCGGGCGACGGAACGGTTCGTCTTCCTCAGGCTCCGCGGCCAGCGCGGCATCCGTGGCGGCCTTGCGCTCACGGCGGGCGTTGGCGGCGCGCTCGATGGGCCAGCGGATCAGCACGAACACGATGTACAGCGCAAACACGATCATGGTGTACATGAACAGGTCGGAGATGGCGCGCCAGGCGTTATTGCCGACCTTGAGCAGCAGGTCCAGGGCAGTGATCGCCACGGCGGGCGCGAACTGGGTCTTGATCGGGTCGACAATGGTGGGGCTGAGCAACAGCACCGCCATCAGTAACTGCAGCGGCTCACGCAGCCAGCGCCAGATCCAGCGGGTCATGCGCCACCACACCAACAGGCAGCCCAAAGCGGCGAAGGCGTAGAGGCCCCAAGCGGTCAGATAGTCGTTCTCGGTCATGGTGTCCATGGCAAGGCTGGCAAAGAGGCGGCTATGATAACGGCTTTTGCGTGTCGCGGCTGCAATGCCGGCCACCGTCCGCCCGATAGAGAATTATCCATGCCTATTTCGACCGCACCGATTGCCCGCAAAGCCCCAGGCCCAGACCCGTACGCCTGGCTGCAGGAACGTGACAGCACTGAAGTCCTCGATTACCTCAAAGCGGAAAACGCCTGGCAGGAAAGCCAACTGGCCGACCAGCAGGCACTGCGCGAGACGCTGTTCGAGGAAATCAAGGGCCGTATCCTGGAAACCGACTTGTCCCTGCCCTCCCCCTGGGGCCCGTACCTCTACTACACGCGCACCACCGCCGGTGACGAATACGCGCGTCACTACCGCTGCCGGCGCCCGGCCGATGACAGCAACCAGGTGGATGAGCGCAGCGAAGAATTGCTGCTGGACCCGAACGTGCTGGCCAATGGCGGCTTTTTCTCCCTCGGCGCGTTCAGCATCAGCCCCGACCATCAGCGCCTGGCCTACAGCCTCGACACCACGGGTGAAGAGATCTACACCCTGTACGTGAAGGAATTGGCGACAGACAAGGTCAGTGAGCTGGCATTCGACAACTGCGACGGCAGCATGACCTGGGCCAACGACAGCATCACGCTGTTTTTCGGCGAACTGGACGACACTCATCGTCCGCACAAGCTTTACCGCTACCGCCTGGACGGCACGGCGGCGCAGGAAGTGTTCCACGAACCCGACGGACGCTTCTTCCTGCATTGCTACCGCTCCAGCTCCGAGCGCCAGTTGCTGCTGGCCCTGGGCAGCAAGACCACCAGCGAGATCTGGGCCCTCGACGCCGACCAGCCGCACCTGGACTTCACCTGCCTGGCGCCGCGGGTGGAAGATCACGAATACGATGTCGACCACGGCCAGTTGAACGGCCAGTGGACCTGGTTTATCCGCAGCAACCGCGACGGTATCAACTACGCGCTGTTCGTCGCGCCTGACAGCGGCACGCCCCCGACCGAAGCCGACTGGCAGAACCTGATCCCCCACAGCGACGAGGTGATGCTCGACGGCGTCAGCCTCAACGCCAGCGCCATGACCCTGAGCCTGCGCATCGGCGGCCTGCCGGTGATCGAAGTGCATCCCGAGGGCGTACCGGCCTATCGCGTGGAACTGCCTGACGCGGCTTACAGCCTCTACGTACAGAACAGCCTGGAATTTGCCAGCGACAGGATTCGCCTGCGCTATGAAGCACTGAACCGTCCGGCCCAGGTGCGTCAGTTGGAACTGGCCAGCGGGGCACAGCAGGTGCTCAAGGAAACCCCGGTACTCGGTGTGTTCAACGCCGACGATTATGTCAGCCAGCGTCTGTGGGCCACGTCCGCCGACGGCACCCAGGTGCCGATCAGCCTGGTGGTCAAGCGTGACCAGCTCGGCCAGACGACGCCGCTGTACCTGTATGGCTACGGCGCCTATGGCTCGAGCCTGGACCCATGGTTCTCCCATGCGCGCCTGAGCCTGCTGGACCGAGGCGTGGCGTTTGCCATCGCGCACGTGCGCGGCGGTGGCGAGCTGGGTGAAGCCTGGTACCGCAACGGCAAGCAGGAACACAAGCAGAACACCTTCAGCGATTTCATCGCCTGCGCCGAACACCTCATCGCCCAGGGCCTGACCACCGCCAACCAGTTGGCGATCAGCGGCGGCAGCGCCGGCGGCCTGTTGATCGGTGCGGTGCTCAACCAACGCCCGGAGCTGTTCCAGGCGGCGATCGCCGAAGTGCCGTTTGTCGATGTGCTCAACACCATGCTCGACCCGGAACTGCCGCTGACCGTCACCGAGTACGACGAATGGGGCAACCCGCAGGAGCCCGAGGTGTATGCGCGCATCAAGGCCTATGCGCCGTACGAAAACGTGCGTGCCCAGGCCTACCCGCACATGCTGGTGATTGCCGGTTACAACGACAGTCGCGTGCAGTACTGGGAAGCGGCCAAGTGGGTGGCCAAACTGCGCGACACGAAGACGAACGACAACCTGCTGCTGCTCAAGACCGAGCTGGGCGCCGGTCACGGCGGCATGAGCGGTCGTTACCAGGGATTACGTGACGTGGCACTCGAATATGCCTTCGTGTTCAAGGCGCTTGAGCTGATTTAGGAACGTATGATTGAAGCGCTTAGTGGGGCGGCCCTGTCTGAACACAGGACGCCCTCGCAACAGTTTTAACCGCCGGGCGTCTTCGGCTTGCTGTCGTTCTGCTGCAGGCCCGGGACCGTCTGGTCCTTGGGCGGCGCCGGCAGCACGATCGGCGCCAGGGGCGGCGAGCCGTTGGTCTTGGGCACAGCGGGCGGCGTGACCTGCGGGTACAACGTGGGCGTTGGCGTGCCCGGCGCGCCGGGGGTTGGCGCGGGTGCGACCGGTACGGTTTGCAACTCCTGCGCCTGCGCCGCACCCAATGTGAGCGCGCCAAGCACAATGACCGTTAGAATGCTGCACTTCATCGATGGCTCCATGGCCTGACCGGAATGTCACAAGGCTACTCCCAACCGCGCAAGAATGCCCTTCCCAATGAGATTTCCATGAAACGTTTCGTTCTGCTGGACACCACTCCGATCCCCGACAACGGCGGTGCCTTGTGCCTCTTCGAATACGGTGAGGACTTCGTCATCAAGATCCAGGGCGGTGACGGCGGCCAGTTGATGAACACGCGCATGCACGGTTCAGAAGATGCCCTGGCGGAAATTCCGTGCCGCAAGGTCGCCGGTCGTCCGGGTTCACGGGTGCTGATCGGTGGCCTGGGCATGGGGTTTACCCTGGCTTCGGCGCTCAAGCACCTGGGCAAGAGCGCCGAAGTGGTGGTGGCCGAATTGGTGCCGGGCGTGGTGGAGTGGAACCGTGGGCCGCTCGGCGAAAAGTCCGGCCGCCCTTTGCTCGACCCGCGCACAGTGGTGCGCATGGAAGACGTGGCCAAGGTGCTGCAGGCTGAGCCCCAGGGGTTTGATGCGATCATGCTGGACGTCGATAACGGCCCTGAAGGCCTCACGCAAAAAGCCAACAGCTGGCTGTATTCCGCCGGTGGCCTGGCCGCCTGCGCCAAGGCCCTGCGCCCCAAGGGCGTGCTTGCCGTGTGGTCGGCCAGCGCCGACAAACTGTTCAGCGACAAACTGCGCAAGGCCGGTTTCAAGGCCGAAGAAGTGCAGGTGTTTGCCCATGGCAACAAAGGCACGCGACACACCATCTGGATTGCGGAAAAGCTCAAGGGCTAATTGCGCTGTGATTAGCTAGAATCAACCTGTCCGTGACCACCCAATAGCCAGGAGCCATGATGAGCTCGACCAACCCGCCCTCCCACACCGCCAAGCTGGACCGCATCCTTGCCGATGCCCAGCGCGACCGGGAAATGGGCTACCGCGACAAAGCCCTGAAAATGTACCCCCACGTGTGCGGCCGCTGCGCCCGTGAATTCGCCGGCAAGCGCCTGAGCGAACTGACCGTGCACCACCGCAACCACAATCATGACGACAATCCCCAGGATGGCTCCAACTGGGAACTGCTGTGCCTGTACTGCCATGACAACGAGCACTCGCGCTACACCGACCAGCAGTACTTCGGCGAAGGCTCCACCAGCAGCCCGACGATTGCCAAGGCGACACACAACCCGTTTGCGGCGTTGGCGGGGTTGATGAAGAAAGACGACTGAGATCATCGTTGGCTGTACCGGCCTCATCGGGGGCAAGCCCCCTCCCACATTTGGAATGCATTCCCCTGTGGGAGGGCGGTGCGACGATTCGACTTGCCGCCGATAGCGATCGCCCAAGCACCACACTGCCCAAGACCGTATAATCGCGGTTTTTCCTGCAAGGCACCCTTCCCCGTGGGCAATAAACGCTACAGCTGCATCGGTCTGTATAACCCCAAATCCCCGGAAAATGTCGGCTCGGTGATGCGCGCCGCCGGCTGCTACGGCGTGGCTTCGGTGTTCTATACCGGCGTGCGTTACGAGCGCGCGCGGGATTTCATCACCGATACCAAGAAGGTGCATCACGACATTCCGCTGATCGGCATCGATGACCTGAAAAAGATCCTGCCCCTGGGCTGCATCCCCGTCGCCGTGGAACTGGTGGAAGGCGCCCGCCCCCTGCCCGAATACACCCACCCCGACCGCGCGCTGTACATCTTCGGCCCCGAAGACGGCTCGCTGGACAAAGAGATTCGCGACTGGTGCGAGGACGTGGTCTACATCCCAACCACCGGCTGCATGAACCTCGCCGCCACCGTCAACGTGGTGCTCTACGACCGCCTGGCCAAGGGCAATAACACCCGCTCGGGACCCAAATACTGAAAGCCGGGGACGCAAATAGCGGGAACATCCGGCCATCACCAACAGTCAGCTAATGACACTTATCTTTGTTGGAGACGGATCATGAGCGACAGCAAAACCCTGCGACCTGTGATTGAACACCTGCAGCCGGACGAGCAGCGCCCCCAGAATGTGCACGGCTGGGAACGCATCGGCTCGGTAGCCGGTGGCGTGATGATGGTCGGCAAAGGCCTGCGCCGTGGCGGGCTCTTCGGGCTGATCCAGGTGGCGATTGGCGGCGTGGCGCTGGCACGCGGTTTCACCGGCCACAGTTCGCTCAAGGACAAGCTGGAGCAAGGCCGCCAGGAAATGAACAGCGTACGTACCAAGATCGAGCGAGCGGGCGCGGAGTTGAAGAACTTGAAGACCAAGGCTGAAGTGGCGGCTGAAAAAGCGGTGAAAACCACGGGCTGAGCCGAGTAATCGGGCCGCTGGAGATTTAAATGTGGGAGGGGGCTTGCCCCCGATAGCGGTGGGTCAGCGCAAGAGTTGCTGGCTGACACTCTGCTATCGGGGGCAAGCCCCCTCCCACATTTGTTTTGTGCAGGGTTTTAAGATTACTGCAGCAGCTTGCTGTCGAGTACGGCGGATGAACCGTCAATGATGCGCTCGGCCAGTCGCACAAAGTCTTTCGTGGTCACGCTGCCCGCGCGCATTACCGCTTGCGCCAGGTCATCCAGCGAGCGCTTGTTATGGGTTTTCACGCGGATCTCGCGATCCAGTTCCTGCAACACCACCACCGCCCGTGACACTGTTGCGCCGCTGACGTGTTCGCCACGCAGGCTGGTCACAGCCTTGCCCTCCTTGGTCAGGCGCGTCTGTATCGCCTGATACCGCTCATCGGTGATTCCCCCGGCGCGACGCACCAGTTCAATGGCGTAGTACCCGGCCAGGCCTTCGCTGATCCAGTCACTGCTGTCGTGGTCATTGAATCGGGCGATGGCCTGCACCACTTCGCGGATCAACGGGCTGCTGCCGTCTTCACTGACCAGCGGCGTGCGGCTGTTGAGGTAGACCGAGTCACGCGCCGAGAAGGCGCCACGGCGCATCGGATCGCTGGCGCCCACCACCAACAGTTTGGCCGGGTGGCGCGGGAACGCGGCTTCCACTTGCGGCCACACGAAGGTCAGCAGCGTCAACACATCCATGCGCCGCATACCCTGGCCCTTGGGCGAGGTCACGGTGACGTCGGTCTGCCCCAGGCGCATGCGCCGGCTGCCCAGGCTACCGGCGAGCATCCAGCCGGTGGGGCGGTCGAACAGGCGGGACACGTTGTCGATGCGGAACTTGTTCTTGCCGATACGCGGCCAGGCGGTCTCGATGCTGTTCCAACCCGGCGGCAGGTCGAAGATCAGGCGCGCGACCAGCTCGACACCCTCCTGCTGGTCCAGCCGTGCGGTGGGCACCAGGTCGTCGCCGCGAAACAGCGCCCAGGCCGGCGTCATGCGCGCTTCGTAGGTGCCGGGTTTGTGCGCGTGGCCCAGACGTACGCGGTAGGTCAGGCTGGCCTTGTCGGCGCTGGGTTGCCAGTGACCCCGACGACCATCGACCTTCCATTGCCCATCGGCCTTGAAATCGCTGTAGTCGCCGTCGCGGCCAAGGTCGAAATCCAGGCTGCGCACCGCAGAGCCCTGGGACAGGCTCACGCGCACCTCGGCCTGATCGCTCTGGGGCAGAAGTTTGACGTGGTAATCCAGGTCGACTTTCCTGGCGCACCACGCCGACGTGCTCAGCGCCAGCAACAGCGCCGATGCCGCCAGCTTGAATCCCACCTTCATACGCACTCCTGGTTAACCCGCGCGGAAGATCAGGTAATCCTCCCAGTCGTCCTCTGGCACGCTGCCTTCGCTGAGCATGCGCCCGGACTGGGAAATGCGTTCGTGGTGCACGGCGTCGCGGTCGCCGCAGACCAGGTGGTGCCACAATGGCAAATCCTTGCGCTCGCTGACCAGGCGATAACCGCAGGTGGGCGGCAGCCACTTGAACTGGTCGGCCTGCCCGGGCGTTAGCTGGATGCAGTCCGGCACCGACGCCCGACGATTAGGGTAGTCGGTGCACTGGCAGGTTTTCAGGTCCAGCAGTTTGCAGGCGATGCGCGTGTAATAGACGCTGTTGTCGTCTTCATCCTCAAGCTTTTGCAGGCAGCACAGGCCACAGCCGTCGCACAGCGATTCCCATTCCTCCTGGTCGAGGTGTTCGAGGGTTTTGCGTATCCAGAAAGGTTCGACTTTGGCGGCCATGGCTCTGCATCAGTATCGGTAGGTTCAAAGGCCGCCAGTCTAGTGCCCAAGTCCCTTGGGGCCAAGCGCTTGCGACTGGCGGTGTAACAACGCTTGTCAGTCCAGGAGTTGCGCAGTAGTTTTGAGCGCCGAATTGACGATCAGGAACTGCTCATGACCCGTGTTGCCGACTATCCGATCCACACCCAGTTCACCGAACGCTGGTCGCCTCGCGCCTTCACCGGCGAGAGCATCTCCAAAGAAACCCTGCTGAGCTTCTTCGAGGCGGCGCGCTGGGCACCTTCGGCCTACAACTCGCAGCCCTGGCGCTTTCTCTATGCCCGCCGCGACACGCCGGACTGGGAGCGCTTCCTGGGTTTGCTCAACGAGTTCAACCGAGGCTGGGCGCAGCATGCGTCGGCACTGGTGATCATCGCCTCGAAGACCGACTTCATCGCCCCCGGCGCCACGGAAGAAACCCCGGCCCTGTGGCACACCTTCGACACCGGCGCCGCCTGGGCTCACCTGGCCTTGCAAGCCAGCCTCGCCGGCTGGCACACCCATGGCATGGCCGGCTTCGATCAGGACCTGACCCGCAAGGCGCTGAAGATCCCCGCAGGCTATGCGCTGCACGCCGCCGTGGCGGTGGGCAAGCTGGGCGACAAGTCGAGCCTGCCCGAGTACCTGCAAGGCCGCGAAGCGCCAAGCCCGCGCAAGCCGCTGAGCGAGCTGGTGTCGGAAGGTGACTTCAGTCTCTGAGTTATGCGCAGAACCCATGAATGCCAGTTTGTAGGAGCGAGCTTGCTCGCGAAAAACGTCAACGATAACGCGTGCTTTCTGCATGAACGCGGTGCCTATGAGTTTTTCGCGAGCAAGCTCGCTCCTACAGGCTGGCATTAGGGCTTGCCCCTCCCACATTTTTTTACCGTGTCGTATCAGTAGCCGCGCTCGAAATCCACTTCCCCGCGCAGGGCTTGTTTAGCCTGGTACGCACGCACGTTCTGCACAAACAACTCCACCATCATCGCCGGCGAGGTCGGGGCCGAGCTGTGCCCGGTCAATAACAAGCCCCACGCCGTCCAGAACGGGTGGCGTTGCGGCAGCGGCTCCTGGCGACAGACGTCGATCACCGCTCCGGCCAGATGTCCCTCCTTGAGGGCTTCGACCAGATCGGCATCCACCACCGCCACACCGCGCCCGACATTGATGAACAAGGCGGTCGGCTTGAATTGCTTGAACAGTGCGGCGTCGTACAGGTCATGGGTGTCAGGGGTGTTGGGCAGCAGGTTGATCACATAATCCACCTCTCCCACCAGCCGGCCCAATTGATCGAGCCCGGCGACTTCGATAAACGGCGCCTGCTCGCGGGCCTGGCTGGCGATGCCATACAGCTTGACGCCAAATGGCCGCAGGAACTGCGCCACACGCTGGCCAATGTCGCCAGTGCCGACCACCAGCACCTTGCGCCCGGCCAGGCTCTGGCCCTGGCGGCTGTCCCACTTGCGCTCGACCTGGCTGACCAGCCGCGCCAATACTTCACGCTCGTGGCCGAGCATGTAAGTCAGGACGAATTCGGCCATGACCTGGCCAAAGATGCCGACCGCGCGGGTCAGGCGATAATCACGCGGCAGGCCTTCGGCCAACAGGGGCGTAATGCCAGCCCAGGTCGACTGCAACCATTGCGGATGATGGCCCTGGCGCAACAGCGTCGCCAGCAGGTCCGGCTGGCCCAGCCATACCGGGGAATCGGCGGCCAGGCGCGAGAGTTCGGCCGAGTCGCCGCTGGTCAGTACCTCAAGGTCCGGCGCGGCTTCGCGAAGCAATTGGGCGTAGAGCGGGTGATCCTGTTCAGCAATCAGAACACGCATGGTTCAAACCTTTCAAAAACAGTGCTGACGGCCGCCCGCATCCTTACGGCCACCGTCCTCTAATACAATTCCATTCAAGCCTGCGCCCTGAGACGGGCGCTGATCGATCACATCGGGTCGTTGCGGCGCAGCAGCTCTTCAGGCAGGTGCTCGATGTACTCGTCCTCGGCGGGCGGCATTTGCAGGTGATAGCCCTGCTTGTCGAGGTTTTCCAAGACCACGGCGATGTCCTCGCGCGACAGTTTGCGCTCGGGTGTCAGCACCATGTCGAAGGCGTGATGCGGCTTGCCGAAGGCGACCATCAACGGCTCCGGCACCCGCTCCAGGGCGTCGCTCTTGAGCACATAGAGGTACATGCCGTCTTTTTTCAGGCTGCGATAAATCGAGCAAATACGTTTCAAGGCTGTTCTCCGGCATTGGCCAGGCTGTCGAGCAGCGCCTGGCCCATCAACTCGCGACGCCAGCCACGCAGCGAATCGGGTAATTGGTAAGGCCCATCGGGATAGCCACTTTTGACCAGGGCTTCGAGGGTTTTCTTGCGCAGCATCAGTTCCGGCGCCATGTCCAGGCGCTCGGCGAACGCCTGGCCCAGGGCGCGCAGTTGCTTGATCAGCGCGGCGGCATCGACCGGCAGCGGTTCAGGCACGGCAGGCGGCCATTGGTCCATGGGTACGCTGCCCGCACGCTTGATCAGGTCAAGCAGGAACTGGCCGTCCTGACGCACGGTGCGCGGGTGCATGTCTTCGATCTTGCCCAGGGCGGCGAGGTTATCCGGCTGGGATTTGGCCAGGGGCCATAACGAGTGCTCACGCACGATGCGGTTGCGCGGCAGGTCACGGGCGCGGGCTTGCTGCTCGCGCCAGGCGCACAGTTCACGCAATACGGCGAGCTGGGCGCGGGACAGCTTCCACGCCAGCTTGGCGTCGCGGTACACCTCGTACGGGTCGACTTCGCGGCGCAGGTTGGCCACCAGTTCGGCGCCGTCTTCCAGTACCCAGGCGTATTTGTCATCGCTCAATCGCGGACGCAGGCGGATGTAGACTTCGGCCAGGTGCACGGCGTCTTCGGCGGCATAGCTCACCTGGGTTTCGGACAAGGGCCGCTGCAGCCAGTCCGAGCGCGTCTCGCCCTTGGGCAGGTCGATATCGAGCACCGCCTGCACCAGCCGCGAGTAACCCATGGAGAACCCCAGGTTCAGGTAGGCCGCAGCCAACTGGGTGTCGAACAATGGCGCCGGCAGGCTGCCGGTCAGGCGCAACAGCACTTCCAGGTCTTCGCTGCAGGCATGTACCACCTTGATCACGCCCGGGTTTTCCAGCAAGGCGGCCAAGGGTTGCCAGTTGTCGATGGTCAGGGGATCGATCAGATACGCGCGCACGCCATCACCGATCTGGATCAGCCCGGCAATGGGGTAGAAGGTGTCGACCCGCATGAATTCGGTGTCGAGGGCGACGAATGGCAACTGCTGCCATTGGGCGCAATGCTGGCCGAGGCTATCGTTGTCGCAGATCCAGTGAATATCGATGGCCACACGGCTCTCCCTTGAAGAATGGCGCGCAGTATATATCGCGAAAGGGACTTGCGAGCATCCGCAGTGCACAGGCAACCGCGAAAACTCAGACAGAAAAGGAAGAATAATCCGACAGGCGGAAGCTATCCCCTCTGAAGCTATCCCCTCTTACGCAGGACGTAGACACACCACAGTTTGGAGCCGGGCAGGAACTCCCGCTGATTCAAGACTTTGAAACCGGCCTGGCGAAACTCTTCCTCAACCGGGATACGCGCGTCCACGGACACAATCACCGTGTCGCGGCTGACTCGGTGGAATTCCCGTAGCAAGGCCAGGCGCACCTCGGTATCGGGCGCATGGCGAAACAACTCCAGGCAGAAGATGCAATCCACCGCATTCGCCGACAGACCAATGGAAAACGCTGAGCCCGGGAATGTCTTGACGCGTTTGAGCAACGCCGCCGAGTGATGGGTGCGGGCGTGGTCGAGCATGTCCTGGGAAGGGTCCGAGGCCAGGATCACCCGATTGACGTGCTCAGCCAGCACCGGCCAGAACCGCCCGGAGCCGCAGGCCAGGTCGAGGATCAATCCGGGCTCCCCGGCGACCTTCAACGCATGGCGCACCAACCGTGCATCGCGCCACGCGGCCAGACGCTGCAACAGCCCAGGCGGAACGGTATCACCACAGACCCTGGCATGCTCACGGTCATAGCGCTCGGTGAATTCGGTCTCGATGGAGGATGGAGGTTGTGGCGACATCGCGGGCTCATGGTGGACAAAACGGAAGTAAAACGACCTTGATCGGCAGCTTAACCACTGCAACGTGAAAAAAAGGTCGAAAGCCGCAACGCCGTCAATCCCGCACCTTGCCACCCTGCCCCGCGCTGGAAATAATGTGCGCCCGACCTGCCCCAAGGACTCGACCGCATGAAAGCTCCTCTAGCCCTGTGTGTACTGGCGAGCGTGGCCACCACCGCCTTGGCCGATACCAGCCCGTCACGCCTGGACGAGGTCATCGAGCGTGGCACGCTGACGGTGTGCACCACCGGCGACTACATGCCCTACACCTCGCTGCGTGCCGATGGCCGCTACCAGGGCATTGATATCGCCATGGCCGAGTCCCTGGCCAAGAGCCTCAACGCGACGGTCACCTGGGTGCCGACCACCTGGAAGACCCTGATGCCGGACTTTCTGGCCCAACGCTGCGACATCGCCGTCGGCGGGATTTCGGTGTCACTGGAGCGCCAGAAAAAAGCCTTCTTCAGCCAGCCGCTCGGTGTCGACGGCAAGATCCCCCTGGTACGTTGCGCCGACGTGCAGCGCTACCAGAGCGTCGAGCAAATCAACCAGCCCCAGGTGCGCGTGATCGAACCGGCGGGCGGCACCAATGAAGCGTTTGCCCGCGCCCAGCTGGGCAAGGCGCAGATACGCCTGCACGACAACGTGAGCATTTTTGACGAACTGCTGGCGGGCAAGGCCGACGTGATGATCACCGACGCCAGCGAAGCGCGTTACCAGCAAAAGCAAAAACCGGGACTGTGCGCGGTCAACCCCGATCGGCAGATGCAGTACAGCCAGAAAGCCTTCCTGCTGCCGCGCGATGATGTGGCCTGGAAAAGCTACGTCGACCAATGGTTGCACTTGAGCGTGGCGACCGGCGT
>NZ_CVTO01000104.1:470-715 GCF_900004715.1 Pseudomonas sp. 24 E 13 | reverse complement strand
GCCGGGTTGGTCAGGGTCGCGGTGTAGGTGATCTGACCACCTTCGGTCACGGTCGAACCGGCCGTCAGCGTAACAGTGGTGGTATCGACCACATCAGTAATAGTGGTGACCGCAGGCGTCGTGCTCGGCACCAGGTTTTCAAAATTGCCGCCGGTTGCACCGGTAATGGTGGTGGTGACGGTCGAACCGTTAACGTAGACGTCGTTAGCCGGGGTATCCACGACCACTGTACCAACCGACTCACC
>NZ_CVTO01000104.1:0-420 GCF_900004715.1 Pseudomonas sp. 24 E 13 | reverse complement strand
AGGTGACGTTCACCGGGGTTTGCGCCGGGTTGGTCAGGGTCGCGGTGTAAGTGATCTGACCGCCTTCGGTCACGGTCGAACCGGCCGTCAGCGTGACAGTGGTGGTATCGACCACATCAGTAATGGTAGTAACCGCAGGCGTCGTGCTCGGCACCAGGTTTTCAAAGTTGCCGCCGGTTGCGCCGGTAATAGTGGTGCTGACGGTCGAACCGTTAACGTAGACGTCGTTAGCCGGGGTATCCACGACCACTGTACCAACCGACTCACCTGCCTTGATGGTAATCACCGAGCCATTGCTCAAGGTAACGCTCACCGGCGTCTGCGCGGGGTTGGTCAATGTCGCGGTGTAGGTGATCTGACCGCCTTCGGTCACGGTGGAACCGGCCGTCAGCGTGACAGTGGTGGTATCGACCACATCAG
>NZ_CVTO01000165.1:1631-2366 GCF_900004715.1 Pseudomonas sp. 24 E 13 | reverse complement strand
TACCGGCCTTGTTGCTCAAGGTCGCGGTGTACGTGATCTGGCCACCCTCGTTGACTGCGCTCGGCGCGGTCAGGGTAACGGTGGTGGTGTTGTCGGTACCTGGGGTGTCGGTAACGGTGGTGTTAACCGGCGTGGTGCCTGGAACGAGATTTTCGAAGTGCTCGCCACCAGTGACAGTCTTGATAGCAGTGGTGACGGTTTGGTCGCCTTTATAGACGTCATCTGGTGCAACAACCGAAACGCTACCGCTCGATTGGTTCACACCTATGGTGATGGTTTTGCCGTTATCCAGGGTGACAGTCAGCGGGTTAGTGATGTTAGTCACCAGCGCGCCGTTTTTATCCACAAGGCTGGCGGTGTAAACAATGTTGCCGCCCTCGCCGACGGTGGTGGTAGCGGTCAGTACAACGTCGACCTTGTCGATGGTGTCGTTGATCGCTGTCGTTGCACTGTTTTGCGCAACTACCAGCTGCTCGAAGTTGCCGCCGGAAGCGTCGGTGATCTTGACGATCTGAGTGCTCTTGTCGATGAACACGTCATCGCTTGGCGCAGGGACGGTCACAGTGCCGACGGTTTCACCGGCTTTAATGGTGATCGACGAGCCATTATCAAGTTTCAGAGTGACGTCAGTACCGGCCTTGTTGCTCAAGGTCGCGGTGTACGTAATCTGGCCACCCTCGTTGACTGCGCTCGGCGCGGTGAGCGTGACGGTAGTGGTATCAGCAGTGCCTGGGG
>NZ_CVTO01000165.1:1311-1581 GCF_900004715.1 Pseudomonas sp. 24 E 13 | reverse complement strand
CGTCATTCGGTGCCACGGCGGTGACCGTGCCGCTGGATTGGTTCACACCGATGGTGATGGTTTTGCCGTTGTCCAGGGTGACAGTCAGCGGGTTAGTGATGTTAGTCACCAGCGCACCGTTTTTATCCACAAGGCTGGCGGTGTAAACAATGTTGCCGCCTTCGCCGACGGTGGTGGTAGCGGTCAGAACCACATCGACCTTGTCGATGGTGTCGTTGATCGCGGTAGTTGCGCCGTTGCCAGCAACTTCCAATTTCTCAAAGTTGCCGC
>NZ_CVTO01000165.1:885-1261 GCF_900004715.1 Pseudomonas sp. 24 E 13 | reverse complement strand
ATGGTGTCGTTGATCGCGGTAGTTGCGCCGTTGCCAGCAACTTCCAATTTCTCAAAGTTGCCGCCCGTTGCGTCTGTGATCTTGACCGTCTGCGTGCTCTTGTCGATGAACACGTCATCGCTTGGCGCAGGGACGGTGACGGTGCCGACGGTATCGCCAGCCTTGATGATAATCGACGAACCGTTGTCCAGCTTCAGCGTAACGTCGCTGCCTGCTTTGTTGGAGAGCGTGGCCGTGTAAGTGATCTGGCCACCTTCGTTGACGGCAGTTGGCGCGGTCAGCGTGACCGTAGTGGTATCAGCAGTACCTGGGGTATCGGTAACAGTGGTGTTAACCGCTGTGGTACCTGGCACCAGGTTTTCAAAGTGCTCGCCAC
>NZ_CVTO01000165.1:0-789 GCF_900004715.1 Pseudomonas sp. 24 E 13 | reverse complement strand
CGTCGGTGATTTTGACGATCTGGGTGCTCTTGTCGATGAACACGTCATCGCTTGGCGCAGGGACGGTCACAGTGCCGACGGTATCGCCGGCCTTGATGGTGATGTTCGAACCGTTATCGAGTTTCAGCGTAACGTCGCTGCCCGCCTTATTGGAGAGCGTGGCCGTGTACGTGATCTGGCCACCTTCGTTGACTGCGCTCGGCGCGGTCAGGGTAACAGTGGTGGTGTTATCAGTACCTGGGGTGTCAGTCACTGTTGTTGTGACTTTATCGGTACCTGGAACGAGATTTTCGAAGTGCTCGCCACCGGTCACACCTTTGATAGCGGTCGTGACGGTTTGATCGCCTTTGTACACATCATCCGGCGCAACAACCGAAACGCTGCCGCTCGATTGGTTCACACCGATGGTGATGGTTTTGCCGTTGTCCAGGGTGACGGTCAACGGGTTGGTGATGTTGGTCACCAGTGCGCCGTTTTTATCCACAAGGCTTGCGGTGTAGACGATATTGCCGCCTTCGCCGACGGTAGTGGTAGCGCTCAGAACCACATCCACCTTGTCGATGGTGTCGTTGACCGCTGTCGTGGCACTGTTTTGCGCAACTACCAGCTTCTCGAAGTTGCCGCCGGAAGCGTCCGTGATTTTGACGATCTGGGTGCTCTTGTCGATGAACACGTCATCGGCAGGCGCAGGGACGGTGACGGTGCCGACAGTTTCACCAGCTTTGATAGTGATGTTTGAGCCGTTATCCAACTTCAGCGTGACGTCACTGCCTGCTTTATTTGAGAGCG
>NZ_CVTO01000034.1:0-2074 GCF_900004715.1 Pseudomonas sp. 24 E 13 | reverse complement strand
TCGGCGGGCAGATGGGCCGGGGTCATGCCCCAGAGCAAGTCGTGAGCGTTCACCATTGCTCCCGCAGCAGCTGACGCACGTGGCTGGACGCCGCACGATTGGACGCCCCCAGGCGCCCGCTCAGATCGGCGGTATCGATATCCTTGATCGCATTCATCAGGCAATCGCTGACCCGCGCCACGTCGTCTGCCGTGGGTTGTTCAATCTGGCTGACCGTCAGCGTCTCCCAGAGCAGCCCAAGGCTGGCATAACTGTCGATGTCATACGCCATCGGCGGCACGCTGGCGGCCAGGGCCTCGAGTTCTTCGACGCTGCGCAGGGTGACCCGCGCCGCCGAGGCCTTGCCCATGGCATGCACCATCACGCCGGGGTCGCGCAGGGCAATCAGGCGATTGGCCTGGTAACCGTGAGCGAGGAACGCGCCGGACATGGCCTTGCCCACCAGCAGCGCAATCACCGGGTGACCGGCGAGACGGGCACGGGCGTAGCTGTCGACGGCAGCGGCCAGGGCTTGATGGATGCCGAGGGCTTCTTCGCGACGACCGTAGGCTTGGCTGGGTACATCGACGATGGCGATCAGCGGGCGTTTGTCACCCCTGGCGATAGCGTCATCGACAGCCTTGGCGAGCCCCCAGCCCTCCAGCAAACCGACTTCGCCATTGCGCGCGCGCGAGAAGCGGTTGTTCGGGTCGGTGACCACGGCGAGAAAACGCACGCTCTGGCCGTTCAACTGGCCATCGGCGATCCTGAGCGAGTCAGGCAAGCCTTGCACCCGCGTCGCGCCGGCGCTTAGCGCGTTAAACCACTGCAAACCTCTCATGGGCGTTCTCCCTGATACAGCGCGCGCACCGTCGCCGGCTCGATTTGCGCTGTCGTATCCAGTTCGGCCAGGCGCGCCAGATAAAAATCAGCGCGGCGGCTACGCTGTTGTTCGGGCGCGCCTTGCTGCAACAGCGCGCTGACGGTCTGCTGGATCTGCGCCACATCGTCGGCCACATAACGGTCGGCCAACCCACTGTTGAAGCGCTGTTCGCCACCCGTAAGGCTCCAGATAAACGGCCGGTCGCGGGAGTCGTATTCGTCCAACCCGGCTTCCTGCTCGATCACCTGCGGGCCATTCAAGCCCAGGCGCGCTTCACGGGTGACCACCAGATAGCTGCACAACCCCGCCGCAATGGACATGCCGCCGAAGCAGCCGACACTGCCCGCCACCACGCCGATTACCGGCTGGTACTGGCGCAGGTCGACAATCGCCGCGTGGATATCGGCAATGGCGGCCAGACCCAGGTTGGCTTCCTGCAGGCGTACGCCGCCGGTTTCCAGCAGCAGCACGGCGCGGGTCGGGATGCCGTTGCGGTTATCTTCAGCGGCCAGTTCCAGCGCTCCGGCGATTTTCGCGCCGCCGACTTCACCGAGGCTGCCGCCCTGGAAGTTACCTTCGATGGCGGCAATCACTACCGGCAGACCGGCAACGCTGCCTTTGGCGATGACCACCCCGTCATCCGCCTGGGGCACCACGCCCTGGCGGCTGAGCCACGGCGACATGACACGTTGAAAGGGGTCGATCAGCTCGCGAAAGGTGCCGGCATCCAGCAACGCCTTGGCGCGCTGCCGAGCACCGAGTTCAACGAAGCTGTGTTTGTTGAGCCAATCAGTCATGGCCGATCTCCTCGAAGCCTTGCTCCAGGCGCAAACGCACCACACCGGGCGTGGCGCCAAAATCGTGGATATCAATGTTCAAGGCCGGTGGCGTCTGCTCCTGGAAGATGCGTTCGAACAGGTGCTGCCAACGTTGCTCGGCGCCATTGACCGAGGTTTGTACCTGGATGGTCAGCGTGCCGGCGGTGCCCGGTTCCAGCAGCACTTCAAGGTCGCCGGAGCCGACGCACCCCACCAGCGCACGGCCTTTTGGCGGCTGCCCGGCGGGGAATTCAAAGGATAAAGTCTCCATCACAACGCTCCGTCGAGGCGGTCGATAAACAGGCAAGCGGCCAACAGGTCGGCGCCGCCGCCGGGGGAGGCATTCAGGGCCAGCAGTTGTTGGTCCAGCGCGTGCAGTTGGCGGCGGCCGGCG
>NZ_CVTO01000132.1:2660-9874 GCF_900004715.1 Pseudomonas sp. 24 E 13 | reverse complement strand
GTGGCGGTGGACTACCAGGTTCATCGCGCCAAAGGCCATGAACCCTTCGTGTGGGTGACCGAGCAGAACGTCGTTTCCTACGCCTACGACGATGCTGGACGACTGGTGTCGGCGACCAATGCCGTCGGTGAACGCGAGGTTTATCGGTACGACGAACAGCACGTCATTCTTGAGCGGCAGTTGGCCGGTGGGGCGGGTTTCTTTTGGGCGTGGGAAAGGTCTGGTAAAGCCGCGCGCTGTGTCCGGCACTGGGCCAGTTTTTCGCAGATGGACACGCGCTATGTATGGAGCGATGACGGCAGCGTCAACGTGCACAACGCCGATGGCAGCCAGGAAGTGTACGTGCATGACGACCGGGCGCGACTGGTACAGCGCATCGATCCCGACGGTGCCCGGCATTTCAAATCCTACGACGACAAGGGCCGACTGACCGTCGAGCAGGACCCGCTGGGCGCGGTGACGGCGTATCAGTACGACGAAGCCGGACGCTTGGTCGCGCTGTTTCCGGGAGAGGATGAGCCGACGTCCTACGAGCATGACAATGGTTTCGTACGGGTCGTGCGGCGTGGTGAGGCAGTTTGGAAATACGAGCGTAATGAGCGAGGCGATGTCATCCGCAGGATTGATCCGGAGGGCAACGCGACCGACTACAGCTACGACAAGCAAGGGCAACTGACCGGGGTCTGGTATCCCGACCACAGTTGTCATCGGCTGGTGTGGAATGAGCGTGGGCAGCTTGTTGAAGAACAGCTGCCCAACGGTGGCATCAAGCGCTATCGATATGACGACCTGGGGCGGCAGGTTGCGCGGGAGGATGAATACGGCGCGCTGACTCAGTATCAATGGGACGCGGTAGGACGCTTGACTCGCTGGGTACTGCCGGACGGCGCTACGCGGGAATTCAGCTACAACCCCTACGGAAAAATCATCGCCGAACGCGATGAACTCGGCCACGTCACCCGCTACGAATACGCCGACGGACTGCACCTGATCAGCCGCCGCATCAACGCCGATGGTACCCAGGTCAAGTATCGCTACGACAATGCCCGCCTTTTGCTGACTGAAATCGAAAACGAAGTTGGCGAAACCCATCAACTGGACTACCACCCCAACGGCCTGATCCGACAGGAAACCGGCTTCGACGGCCAACGCACCGCCTACGCCTACGACCTCAACGGCAACCTGCTGGAAAAGACCGAACACGGCGACGACGGTAGTCAGCTTGTTACCC
This sequence comes from Pseudomonas sp. 24 E 13, assembly GCF_900004715.1. NCBI lineage: Bacteria > Pseudomonadati > Pseudomonadota > Gammaproteobacteria > Pseudomonadales > Pseudomonadaceae > Pseudomonas > Pseudomonas sp. 24 E 13. The sequence goes on along the minus strand of NZ_CVTO01000132.1, from coordinate 8,643 downwards.
AATACGAGCGCGACCATGCCGGTCGTCTTGTAAGAAAAACCCTCCCCGATGGCAATACGGTCGACTACACCTACGACCGCCAAGGCAACCTCCTCAGCGTCGAAGACGGCCACTGGGCGCTGGCCTACGAGTACGACAAACAAAACCGCCTCACTGCTGAGCACCAGGGCTGGGGCACCTTGCGCTATGGCTACGATGCCTGCGGGCAACTTCAACATTTACGCCTGCCGGATAATAACCGTCTGACCTTCAACCACGACAAAGGCGGCCACCTGGCCACCGTCGAGCTGAATGGCGCACTGCTGACCTCCCACCTGTTCCACGCCGGCCGCGAACACCAACGCCAACAAGGCCAACTGCTCAGCCACTACCACTACGACGACCAAAACCGCCTGCACGCCCACGCCGTCACCCAGCAAGGAAACCACCTTTACCAACGCCAATACGACTACGACAGAGCCGGCAACCTCGCCCGCCTGCTCGACACCCGCAAAGGCGAACACCGTTACTGCTACGACCCACTCCAGCGCCTGACCCGCGCCGATCATTCACAGGATGTGCAGGAGCGTTTCGGCCACGACCCCGCCGGTAATTTACTCATGCAGGACAGGCCGGGGCCGGACATCCTGGCGGGCAATCGTTTGATGATCCAAGGCGATCACCATTACGACTATGACGCTTTTGGAAATCTAATAAGAGAACGGCGTGGCAAGGGCCAGCAACTGGTCACCGAGTACCGCTACGACTGCCAGCACCGGCTGATCGGCGTCACCCAACCCAACGGCCAAACCGCAAGCTATCGCTATGACCCGTTTGGTCGACGCATCAGCAAAACCATCGAAGAGAAAACCACAGAGTTCTTCTGGCAAGGCGACAAGCTGATCGCCGAACACCATGCCGATCGCCATCGCAGCTACCTCTACGAACCCGACAGCTTCCGTCCGCTGGCACTGCTGGAAGGCTTCGGCCCAGAAGAGACCAAGCCCTACCACTACCAACTCGACCACCTCGGCACACCGCAGGAACTTACAACGCCCGACGGCGACATCGTCTGGTCCGCCCACTACCGCGCCTACGGCGAAATCAGCCGCCTCGACGTCGGCAAAGTCGACAATCCGCTGCGCTTCCAAGGCCAGTACTACGACCAGGAAAGCGGCCTGCACTACAACCGCCATCGCTACTACAATCCGGATATTGGTCGTTACCTGACGCCCGATCCGGTGAAGCTGGCGGGTGGGATCAATGGGTACCAGTATGTGCCCAGTCCTACAGGATGGATTGATCCCCTGGGACTGAACGCGAATTGTCCCGGCCTAGGCAAGAAAAAACCGACCTGCTCTTTGCCTGCTGAACCGGATATACCTGATCACTCTCGCAAAGGTGCGTTTAGGCAAGCAAAAAGGGACGCCAATATACCGATGACCCAAAATCCTGATGTGATGAAAAATCCGAAGTCAGGAAGGACGAAACAGTACAAAATAGAAAAAATGACTGATTTGAATGATGAACACATATTAGATGAGAGTGGTAGACCCATATACTCAAGGGTGTATCAATTCACGAGAGCAGACGGCTCTAAGGTTCTTATTCAGGACCATTCTGCCGGGCATAAATTTGGCAGGGCGGACGGTATAGGAGACCAAAAAGCGCACTTCAATTTGCGACCTATTGCAAAGCCTCGAAACGGAACCGTAGACGGCGGCAGGGATCATTACAACTTTAGGAAAAACTGATGAAGTATTGGAATGAATTAGATCAAAATATTTTTTTTGAAAAGATTTTTAGCATGCCCATAGAAATTGGAAAAATCGCTCTTTTTTCTTTGCAAATAGAAAATGATCGACCTTCTGTGGGGTTAGGATTCGACATACCCGAGTTTCCAGATATTTTGCCAAAAAAATGGGAAGGAAAAGGCTACAACACCTGCAGAATGGGTATTGATTGTCATGGCATTCATGAATTAAAAATACACAACATTCCCGTTAGAGAAGTATTCTTTGTCGTTATCACTAAAGAAAATAATCATTTCCACTTTAAAGCGACCAACAAAAGCTCTTTAATTGAATTCAAGGCCAAATCCATTTCAATTTGCGATCCGAATGTATACATAAATGGACCAGATGATTATTTTTTCTAGATCTTAAAAATTCTGCATGCGCCCCTATGAACTCCATAGTTAGCCTTAATTCGTACCCTTGCCCATCTCAACCTAAACTCCCTCCAAGTTGTTTCAACGGACAGAGGATTCACCATCATGGGCAAACGTCACCCCAATCTCCCCGCCTGGCAATGGCGTCATTACCCACAAAACCATCAGCACCCGGCCAACCTGGCCTTGCACCTGATTGCCGTGCCGCTGTTCATCATCGGCTTCCTGTTGATCGTCTCGGGTGTGTTCAGCCTGAGCCTGGTCAGTGTCGCCATCGGCGTGATCGGGATCGTGGCGGGCCTGGCGTTGCAGCGTCATGGCCATAGCCTGGAAGCCCAGGCCAGTGAGCCGTTCAGCGACCGTAAGGACGCGGTGCAACGCCTGGTGGTCGAGCAGTTCGTGACGTTTCCGCGCTTTGTGCTCAGCGGTGGCTGGTGGCGCGCCTGGCGGCTGCGCCACCCGCGTTGAGCGTCAGGCGAAGACCACTACGGTCTGGCGACTGAGGGCGATCAATTCGCCGGTCGGGCTCCAGAGCGCGGCGGCGGCGTGGCCATAGCCGTCGCGGGCGTGTTCGATGTTGACGTGGTATTGGCACCAGTCAAGGGTGGTCAGGTCGTGCAGTGGCTGGATGAACTCGATGGTCCAGGTCAGGGTGCTGCCGGGCGCTGGTTTATTGAGGTGCGGGAGCAACGCCGGGGGCCAGGCATCGACCAGTGCGAGGATATGCGCCTCAGTCAGCGGCTCTTCCTTCACATCTCCACGCAAACGCACCCAACCGCCCATTTCACGGGATTTATCGCCGGTAAACGGCAGGCCGCCGACGCTCCAGCGCATTGCCAGGTGTCGCATGAATTCGGGCGTGACGCCCTTGATATAGGGCAGTTCCTGGCATTCATTCCAATGCTTGAACACCGGTGGCCGCTCGCTCGCCACGTCGATTTCCGACTGGCGGGACGCACCGAAACTGGCCTGGACCAGGGTCGCCACTTCACCGTTCTGCACCACACGACCCAGCAATTGGCTGACGGCCTTGCCCTCGCGCAATACTTCAACTTCATAACTGGCCGGCACATCCGGCGCTACCGGGCCCACGAAGGTGATCGCCAGTGAGCGCAGCGGCCGGTCGGTCGGCACTTGCGGCCGCAAGGCCTCGTACTGCAAGGCGGCGACCAAACCACCAAACGTGGCGCGTCCCTGGGCCCATTCGGCGGGAATGGTGACATCCAGCGGATGGCTGCGAGCAGCGTCGAGCAAATCACTAAAGCGCATGGCGACCTCACATCAAGCAAATGATGAGGGGATCTTAACCATCCACCCCGCCAGGTACAGCGCCTATTCCGGCCAAAAGCCGGACCGGTTCAGAAACAATGGTCGCTGAGCTTGTCGAGCACACGGTCCGCCCGTGCCTCGGCCTTGACCATGCCGGCACGCCAGGTCGCGATGCAGGGCTGCAAGTCAGCCTGGTGCTCGGCCTGGAGCAGCCATTGCCAGCAATCATGCCAATCACCCAGGGCACCCTGGGCTTTTTTCAAACCGGCCACGGCGTTGGAAGGCAGCTTGTCCAATTCGGGATACGCTTCGGCCGCATAGCGCACACGCTTGATCAGCAAGCGCAAACGGTGGCGATCATGCTCTGGATCCTTGAGCGCGTGCTCAAGGGTTTTCCATTGCTTGGCCAGGCGTTTCTGGATGCGTGAGCGCAGGCTCTTGAGCAGTTTCTGGTGTTGGGATGCACGGATAAAGCGTGGAAACGCATCAAGGATCTGCAGCAGGTGGGCCAGCTCCGGGCTCTGCGCCACCTGGCGATAGGCCTCAGGTTGCAGGCGCAGACGACGCTCAGCCGCCTGCTGGTGCCCGTGCTGTTGCAAGTACGCCGCCAGCACTTCGCGGTCACGCAATGGGGTGGTCAATTGGCCGACCGTGCGGGCGGCGGATTCAAGCTGTTCAACACCCGGTAACCCGCGCAAGGGCCGCAACAGGCTGCGCAGACGGCGCACCGTGGTGCGCAGATCATGCAAGGCTTCATCGTCGGTGACGGCAGCAAGACGAGCCTGGCAGCTCAGCAACCCTACTTCCAGGCCAATGACCTGAGCAACTAACTGATTGACCAGCGCTGACATCCTGCCCTCCCTTTGCGATGAAAAATGCTATGCGTGGCTGATCAACGCCCGGCGCGTGACTCACGAATATAGAAGCGCGCCTTCTCGGCCTTGTTGGAGCAGCCTTCGAACGCTTCGAATTGCTGCTGGGTCTTGGCCCCCGTCAACAGCGACAACGCCTTGGAGTAGCTGACGGTGCCGGCGAAGCCCTCGGCCTTGGCCAGGTCCAGTTCTTTCCAGGCGGCATCCAACTGCGACCCGCAGCTGTCGCGATACGCGGTCTTCCCGGCACAGCCCGCCAAGGCCAACAGGATCACAGGTACACACATCCAGGCTTTCATTGATGACACCTCAAAATATACAAAATCTGTCGTAGCCTGTAGACGTTGCCTACAGGGAAAAGTGCCTTGTCCCTAGCCTGAAATCAGTAGTACCTATTGCCAGAGCATACCCGAGCCCCGTAGCGATTCTGGAAAAATATTCTCAGGGCTCACCAAGGATTGAAGCGCCCCCCTGGATGGGTGCATTGTGGGCACCTGTTTTGCGAAGGGTCTGGTCATGAAAAAACGTGTTGCCTTGGTGTTGGGCTCCGGCGGGGCCAGGGGCTACGCCCATATCGGCGTGATCGAAGAAATCGAACGACGCGGCTACGACATCGCCTGTATTGCCGGCTGCTCGATGGGCGCCGTGGTCGGCGGAATCTATGCCGCCGGCAAGCTGGACGAGTATCGAAACTGGATCGAAAGCCTGGATTACCTCGACGTATTGCGCCTGGTGGATGTGAGCTTTCGCCTGGGCGCGATTCGCGGTGAAAAGGTGTTCGGGCAGATCCGCAAGATCGTCGGCGAAATCAATATCGAAGACCTGCGCATCCCCTACACCGCCGTGGCCACCGACCTCACCAACCAGCAGGAAATCTGGTTCCAGGAAGGTTGCCTGCACCAGGCCATGCGCGCCTCGGCAGCGATCCCCAGCCTGTTCACGCCGGTGATGCAAGGCAACCGCATGCTGGTGGACGGAGGCTTGCTCAACCCGTTGCCTATCGTGCCGGTGGTGTCGAGCCATTGCGACCTGATCATTGCGGTCAACCTCAACGCCACCAACCAGAAGCACTATCACCTGCCGGTGATCCAGCGCCCGCCGGCATTCAAAAGCCGCTTCAACAGCCTGGCCAAATCATTGGGCTCGCACCTGCCGTTTCGGCGTAAACAGGCCGAGCAACTGATGAAGCTCGAGCAGGAAGCCTTGCAGGCCCAGGCCGCCGAGATCAACCCATGGCTGGACTCGGCCGAGCCCGAATCCCAGCAACCCGCCGCCGCCCCGGAAAAAGCCGGCGCGCCGAAGTCGGCCACGGGCTCGTTCATCATCGACAATGTCGGACCCGCCTCACTGCTGGACCTGATCAACCAGAGTTTCGAAGTCATGCAAACGTCATTGGCACAATACAAAATCGCCGGTTACCCGCCGGATGTGCTGATCAACGTGCCAAAGCGAGTGTGCCGTTTTTTCGAGTTCTACAAGGCGCCGGAGTTGATCGCGCTGGGGCGGGAAATTGCCAGCGATACGCTGGATCGGTATGAGAGTGAGCAGGCCTGAAACTCTGGCTGCTAGCCCTCATCGGGACATAGCCATCTACACTACTTCGCAGCCTACAGCCGCCAACACTAACCACGATGCGAAGCGAGTCGCTCTTGATCTTGATCTGCTTTTGATCTCAGGCGCCCCGTTAAACCAC
>NZ_CVTO01000132.1:0-2604 GCF_900004715.1 Pseudomonas sp. 24 E 13 | reverse complement strand
GCCCTTTGCTTACTTTGGGGCTTTTCCAAAGTGAGCCGCCGTCAGGGCGGAACCCTAAGTGGCCGTTACCTAAATAATGGATATGTACTCGGCCCAATCCAACATCCCGGCCAGCCCAGAGGCCGCCATCGGGGGCAAGTCGAATCGTCGCACCGCCCCTCCCACATTTTGATCTGTGAATACATTCAAAGTGTGTGAGGCCGCTTCAGGCCCCGGTAAACTCAAGCACCCAGCAACCGATACCCCACCCCCACCTCAGTCACGATAAACCTCGGCTGCATCGGATCATCCGCCAGCTTCTGGCGCAAATGCCCTACTACAATGCGCAGGTAGTGGCTGTCTTCGGTATGGGTCGGCCCCCAGATATCCTTGAGCAATTGCTGCTGGGTAATCACCCGCCCCGCATGCCGCGCCAGTTGCGCCAGCACCGCGTACTCCTTGCGGGTCAGTGCCACTTCGACGCCGTCGAGCAGAACACGGCGGTAGGCCAGGTCCACCGTCAGCGGGCCGAAACTCAACGCAGCCTCCTGCGCTTCCCCCGCCGGAGCCTGACGCAATAAGGCGCGCACCCGGGCGAGGAACTCCTGGATACCGAACGGCTTGGTCACGTAGTCATTGGCACCACCGTCAAGGGCTTGGACCTTCTGCGCTTCGCTGGCCCGCACCGAGAGCACCAATACCGGCACCGTCGACCACTCGCGAAACTCGCGCAGCACCTGCTGGCCGTCCATATCGGGCAGGCCCAGGTCAAGGACGAGCAAGTCCGGTTTGCTCAACGCCGCCTGAGCAAGGCCTTCGTTGCCGCTACCGGCTTCGATCACCTTATAGCCTTGGGAGGCCAGGCTGATGCGCAGGAATTTGCGGATCTGCGGTTCGTCATCAATGACGAGAATCGTCGAGGTCTGGCTCATGGTGTCTCAGTTAAAATCAATTAAAAACCAACCCATGCAGGAGCGAGCTTGCTCGCGAAAAACGTCTAGGCGCCGCGTACATTCAGGAAGCCATCTTTATCGTTAACGACCTTCGCAAGCAAGCTCGCTCCTACAGGATTGGCTCCAGGGCAGGTTGTGTAGGCAATGGCAGGAACAAGGTAATACAGGTGCCCCGCCCTTCAATACCGTCGGCCACACTGATGTGCCCACCGTGCGCGCCGACCATGCCCTGGCAGATCGCCAACCCCAGGCCGGTGCCCTGCCCGCCGCGATCACCGCGCGCAGCGGTGTAGAACATATCGAAGATTTTTGCCCGTTCGTCCTCCGGAATTCCCGGCCCCTCATCGGCTACGGCAAAAAACACCTGGCCGTCCGACACACCGGCGCTCAACTGCAAGCGGCCCTGGGGCGGCGAAAAGCGCGCGGCGTTTTCCATGACATTGACCAGGGCCTGCTCGATCAACGCCGCATGCACATAGAGCAAGGGCAAGTCCGGCGGCACATCAGTGTCGACCTGCAAAGGCGCCAGCACGGCGCGAAGGCGGCCAAGGGCACTGCCGACGATATCCCCGGGCGACACCCAATCGCGCGCCAGCTTCAGCGCACCGTGGCCCAGGCGGGTCATGTCCAGCAGGTTCTGGATATAGCGGTCGAGGCGCTCGGCTTCATCACGGGTCCCTTCGAGCAATTCGAGACGGTCCTCCAAGGGGATCGCCTCACCCAGCGCCAGCAGGCTGTCGATACTGCCGCGCATGGAGGTCAGCGGCGTACGCAAATCATGGGAGACGGAGGCGAGCAAGGCGCTGCGCAATTGTTCGGTCTCACCGTGCAAACGCGCGGACTCCAATTCCTGCGCCAACTGCGCACGCGCCAACGCCTGGGCCAACGGCTGGCTCAAGGCAGTGAGCAGGCGACGGCGTTGGCCACTCAACTCCATGCCGGCTTTCGCGCTGACGCCCAGCAAGCCCAAGGGGCCCTCTTCACCCGACAACGGCCACCACCACCAGCGTCCAAACGGCAAGGTGCCGGTGCCCATGCCTGCCGGTTGGTCGTGCTGCCAGGCCCAGTCGGCGGCGGCACGCTCGGCCTCGGTGAGGGTCAGCGGGCCACCGGTCTCGATCGTCCAACCGCCCTGGCCATCGCGATTGACCAGGCACAGATCCAACTCATTCCAGCCTTGCAGGTGATGAGCCGCTGCACTGATGACCGCCTGGCGATCCGTGGCGGCGGTGAGCTTGCGTGACAGGTCGAGCAGCTCGCTGGTTTCTTCCTGGGTATCGCGCAGCGCCTGTAATTGCCGACGCTGGCGTGCGGCCAGGTTGCCGGTGAGCGCCGCCATCAACAGGAAAAACAACAGCGTCAGGACGTCCTCTTCACGCTGGATCGCGAAGGAGAAATTCGGTGGGATAAACAGAAAGTCGTAGGTCATGAACGACAACGCCGCACACACCAGCGAAGGCCCCAGGCTGCTGCGCACCGCCACCAGCAGCACCGCAGCGAGGAACACCAGCGAGATATTCGGTAACGGCAAGAGGCTGGACACGCCCCATGCCAGGCCGGCGGCAACCAGGGTGGCCACCACGGCCAGGGCATAGTCGAACCAGCGCAGCCCACGCACCTCCGGCAAGCGCGGCGCTGCTGGCCTATCGTCGCTGTCGAGCACGTTGATTTC
>NZ_CVTO01000037.1:0-4310 GCF_900004715.1 Pseudomonas sp. 24 E 13 | reverse complement strand
CCGACAGCCACGGCGGCACCGACGCCGGTGGCACGCACCGAGGTCGGATACGAGGGCGGTGCAGAGGCGTACAGCACCAACTGCGCAGCCATCACGAACAAGCCGGCGGCAAAACCAGCGATGGCCATGGGCACGATGCCCACCGACAACCCGACCCCGGCCAATGCCGCCAGCAACCCGGCATACACCGACAACACCACGTTGACGGCATTGCAGCGGTCCAGCAGCACGCCGCCGAGCAGCGAACCCAAGGCGCCGCCGATATTGAAGAGCATCTGCACCATGCCCGCCTGGGGTTTGCTGAAACCCTGTTCCAGCAACAGCGACGGCAGCCAGTTCAGCAGCATGTACATCACGGTCAAGGTGAAGAAGTAGCTGAGCCACAAGGCCAGGGTGGTGCGGGCGCGACCCTCGCCGAACAGTGCCTGGCCGGTGGAGGGGCGGGCGCCGTGGGGGGTGTCGCGCTGTTGGCGAAAGGCGCTGGACTCAGGCAGCAGCAGGATCATCAACGGTACGGCCAGCAAGGGCGCCAGGCCGCCAATGATAAACGTGGTCTGCCAGTGCTCACTGGAAAACATCGCCACCACTGCGGCCAATGCACCCCCCAGCGGCACCCCGCAGTACATCACGCTGATGGCCGTGCCACGGTTGCGCTCGCTCACCGCTTCGGCGCACAGCGCGATCAGGTTGGGCAGCGCGGCGCCCAGGCCCAGGCCGGTAAGAAAACGCACCAGCAACAAGCTTGAGTAGCTCTCGACAAATGCGGTGCTCAGGGAAAACAGCCCGAACAGCAGCACGGCGCTGACCAGGATTTTCTTGCGCCCGATCCGGTCGGCAACCCAGCCGCCGAAGAACGCCCCCGGCAGCAAGCCGATGATGCCGACGCTGAACACCCAGCCGAGCATCTTCGGGTCCAGGGCGAAGGTTTGACGCAACCCGGCGGCGGCGGTGCCGGCGGCTTGCAGATCGAACCCTTCGATCAGCGCAACGATAAAGCACAACGCAATAGTCAGCGTCGAACGACGCGATGAACTGTCCATGGCAAACCTCATTGTTGTTGTTTTTGTTGGCGTGGCGAGCTTGAGTGGCTGCTGAGGATTAAGATAACAAATATAACTAAAAAATGAATAGTGGAATAAATGACTCAAAAAGCAAGAATAAAATCATAAAATTCAATGTATTGAGATATTGATCCATGGTTGGCTAAAAAATAGATAGCTTTATTAATGTTCGATTATCGGTCGGTTGCGGTTGACGAGTCACCTCGGCTGTTTCCATTCTTGGCTCGCGAGGCTGACAGGGCCGAGCGTGTGCCAACCCAAAAACAACAACAAAAATGGACATCGAACATGCCAGAACTCCCTATGGAGGACGCCGTTGCAGCGGCGTCCGTCTCCTGTGCGTCGAACACCACTCCACGCCGGCTGCTGGCCTTGCTGGCCTTGAGCGTGTTGCCCGGTTCGCTGTGGGCTGCAGGCTTTATCGACGACAGCCACGGCACCCTGACCTTGCGCAATTACTACCTGGACCGTGACTACAAGGACGACGGTGCGAAGACCGCCGCGCGGGAATGGGCCCAGGCGTTCATCCTCAACCTGGAATCGGGTTACACCCCTGGCCCGGTAGGCTTTGGCCTGGATGTACGCGGGTTGATGGGGGTCAAGCTCGACTCTTCGCCGGACCGCAGCGGTACCGAGTTGTTGCCGGTGTCGGCCAGCGACAAGCGCGCCGCCGACGAGTACTCGCGCCTGGCCCCAACCGCCAAGCTGCGGTTCGCCCAAACCACGGTCAAGGCCGGCGATGTGTCGATCTTCCTGCCGTTTGCCTTTGCCAGTCCGTCGCGGCTGCTGCCGCAAACCTTTCGCGGCACCACCTTGAGCTCCAAGGACATCAATGGCCTGACCCTCAACACGGGCTATATCGACCGCATCAACAAACGCGACTCCACCGACTACCAGGCCATGACGATCGCCTCGCCCAACCGGCGCTTCAACGCCACCGCCACCACCTCGCACCTGGCTTACGTCGGCGGTGATTACCAGGTCAACAAAGACCTCAGCCTGCGGGTCTATCACTCGCAGATCGCGGACCTCTACCAGCAGGACACCCTGGCGCTGCTGCATAACTTGCCGGTGGGTGATGGCGTGCTCACCAGCGACCTGCGCAGTTTTTTCAGCCGTGAGGATGGCAGTGCCAAGGCGGGCAGGGTGGATAACCGCAACCTCTCGGCGTTGTTTGGCTATCGCCTGGGCGGCCATCGCGTCAGCCTTGGCTACATGCACTCAAGCGGGGAGACGGCCACGCCCTATATCTCGGGAACGGAGTTGATGGGCATGAGCGAACTGACCATGAGTTCGGACTTTCTCAACGCCAAGGAGCGCACCTGGCAAGCCATCTACGACTATGACTTCGCGGCATCGGGAGTGCCTGGGCTGAAGACGCGGCTGCGCTACGTGCGTGGCGACCACATCGAACTGGCCGCTTTCAACGCCGAGGATCGCAAGGAGCGCGAGTTCCAGATGGAACTGGGGTATGTGATCCAGAGCGGCCCGCTGAAGAACGTCGGGTTCATGGCGCGAAAGTCGATCTACCGCAATGACTTCCCGAGCGGCGCGGCCTTTCGCGATGAAAACCAGACCCGTTTTCTGGTGCTCTACACCGTGGCGCTCTGGTAGGCCGATCAGTCCTGGTAGACCTTCTTCAGCAAGCGCAGCAGCTCTTCACGCTCCTGGCCGTCGAGGGCGGCGGTGGCGTCGAGGTCACTCTGTGCGGCGATTGCCTTGAGTTCCTTGAGCAGGGTTTCGCCGGTCTTGCTGAGGAAGATCCCGTAGGAGCGTTTGTCCGGCTTGCAGCGTACCCGCACGGCCAGCGCGCGGCTTTCCAGCTTGTTCAGCAACGGCACCACCTGGGGCGGCTCGATTGCCAGGGCGCGCGCCAGGTCGGCCTGCATCAGCCCGGGGTTCTGCTCGATGATCGCCAGGGCCGAGAATTGCGCCGGGCGCAGGTCGTGGTCCGACAACCGGCCGATCAGGTTCTGGAACAGCTTGAGCTGGGCGCGGCGCATGGCGTAGCCGATCAGATCGTCCAGGGCTGAATCCAGCGGCGGCCGTACCTCGTCGTTGTCGGGCAGGGCCTGGCTGGCGGCGGCGATGTTGGAAGGCTTGGCCATTGGCAGTGCAATCCTCAAAAGGTGCAGGTTAATAAGACTATCTAGTTTGCCGGTGTTGGCGCGCTATGGCTACGCCGGGTTTTCACAGCGTCAGCTACGCGTGGGTTTTAAGCAGAAAAAATATTGGTTATTAAGATTAATAGTTAATTGACATAACTATATTTGCGGTTTAATTTCGAATCATCTTCACACCCAGAACAAGAGCGTACCGCCATGAGCAATTACGAAGGCCGTTGGACCACAGTCAAGGTTGAGATCGAAGAAGGCATCGCCTGGGTCATTCTTAATCGTCCGGAAAAACGCAACGCCATGAGCCCCACCCTGAACCGGGAAATGATCGACGTGCTGGAAACCCTCGAGCAGGACCCTGCCGCCGGCGTGCTGGTTCTCACCGGTGCGGGCGAAGCCTGGACGGCGGGCATGGACCTCAAGGAATACTTTCGCGAGGTGGATGCCGGCCCGGAAATCCTCCAGGAAAAAATCCGCCGCGAAGCCTCGCAATGGCAGTGGAAACTGCTGCGCATGTACGCCAAGCCGACCATCGCTATGGTCAATGGCTGGTGCTTCGGCGGTGGCTTCAGCCCGCTGGTGGCGTGCGACTTGGCGATCTGCGCCGACGAAGCGACCTTCGGCCTCTCGGAAATCAACTGGGGCATCCCGCCAGGCAACCTGGTGAGCAAGGCCATGGCCGACACCGTGGGCCATCGCCAATCGCTGTACTACATCATGACCGGCAAGACCTTCGGCGGGCAGAAAGCCGCCGAAATGGGCCTGGTCAACGAAAGCGTGCCCCTGGCTCAACTGCGCGAAGTGACCATCGAACTGGCGCGTAACCTGCTGGAGAAAAACCCGGTGGTGCTGCGTGCCGCCAAGCATGGCTTCAAGCGCTGCCGCGAGCTGACCTGGGAGCAGAACGAGGATTACCTCTACGCCAAGCTCGATCAGTCGCGCCTGCTCGACACCGAAGGCGGTCGCGAGCAGGGCATGAAACAGTTCCTCGACGACAAGAGCATCAAGCCTGGCCTGCAGGCGTATAAACGCTGAAGGGCGCGGCCGCCTGGCCGCGCCGTTGTACCCTGCTTGAACGTATTCCCGATAAAGACAATAAAGAGGAATCACCATGCTGGACGTGCCCCTGTTG
>NZ_CVTO01000100.1:4493-7522 GCF_900004715.1 Pseudomonas sp. 24 E 13 | reverse complement strand
TTGGCCGCTTTGTCGGCATCGGACGGCTTGGCAGGCAAGGGATTGCCGCTATCGGCAACCGCAGGCGTGCTGGCGGCAGGTGTTTTGTCGGCGGTTGCAGGCACCGATTTGCCCGGCGCGCTGTCGGTTTTCAGCGCCGGTTTGGCGCCCTGGTTGGCGAACACTTGAGAGAAGCCAGGGCCTTTGTCCCGTGGGTCCGCAGCCGCCACCGCAGGGGTGGCGGCAGGCGCTTGAGGCTTGGCCGCGGGGGCAGCCTGAAGGAGCGAATTGGGGGCGACTGGCATAGGTAAAGGTCTCCACTGCATGGGGGTCGGGGATGCAGTATCAGGAGATAGAGCAAGAGTCGGGCCAGGTTTGCAGCGAAGGCTCACGCACTGAAACGCTGGCGCTCCGATTCGTACATCGGCCTGACCAGCGCGAACTCATGATCAATCTGGTCCACCAATGCACCCAGATTCGAGGCAGGCTTGATGGACTCAAGCTCCAAGCGCTGACACAGGTGCGCCAACCGCACCGCGCCAAGGTTGCCACTGCTGCCCTTGAAGCTATGCGCTATGCGCCCCAGCGCCTTGGCGTCGTCGCGCGCGGTGCGCAACGCCTCGACGCGCTTTTGCGAGTCATCGAGAAAGGTATCGAGCAGCTTGGGATACTCACCTTCCATGACCTCCCGCAGACCCGACAACACGTCCGGGTCCAGATGGATATCGACCACTTGCTCGCTCCTTGATCAAGAATTGACGGATTATGCCAGAGCCTTCCAGCAAAACTCCACGCAGACGCAGCGCCCGCCATCGGACCAGCGTACGTCGCCGCTCAGTTGACGCACCAGGTTCAAGCCGCGGCCGGACAGACGGTCAGCATCCAGCGGCCGCGCCAGTACCTCGTCAACATCGAAGCCAGGCCCGCTGTCCTCGACACGCAACGTCATCTTGCCGCCTTGCGCAGTCGGGGACACCTGCACATGCACCCGGATATGGCCGCTGTTCAATTGCGCCAGCCGCTCGTTGCGCAGGCGATAATACTGCGCAAACCCTTCGGCATCGCGCTTGAGCTGTGAATCCAGGCCCAGTACGCCATGTTCGAGGGCATTGGCATACAACTCGGCCATGACCGTGTAGAGCGCCCCACTCTGCTCACGCAGGCCATGGACCTCCAACAGCAATTGCAGCAGATACGGCAACGGGTTGTAGCGCCTGAGGGTCTGCGCGCGAAACTCGAAACTCACCGACCAATTCAGCGGGCAAGACTGGCCGCTGTCGGAATACATAGGTTCGGCCACGCGCAGCGGTTGGCCGGCCAGCAAGCTGATTTCAACCATGCTGACATCGTCCCGCGCCTCACCGCGAAAGGCCGCCAGCGCCTGCTCGATATCCTCGAACAGGCGGTCGGGCTCGCGGTTGGCGGCAAACACCTGCTGCAAACGCTCGGCGCCGAACAACTGGTCATTGGCGTCGGCGGTGTCCAGCACGCCATCGGAGAGCAGGAACACGCGATCGCCCAGGGCCATGGGCCAGACTTCGGTGCTGTCATCGAATGCCTGGGCCGACAGCACGCCCAACGGCAGATGCCGCGACATCAACGGCGTGCGCTTGCCGGTGGCGACCTCGTGCACATAGCCCTCGGGCATGCCGCCGTTCCACACCTCCACCACGCGCCGCTCGGTGCTCAGGCACAACAGTGTGGCGCAGCAGAACATGTCCACCGGCAGGATGCGCTTGAGCTTGGCGTTCATCTCGCGCAGGGTCTGCGTCAGCCCATAGCCCTTGGCGGTCATGCCGTAGAACACTTCGGCCAGGGGCATGGCTCCGATGGCCGCCGGCAGGCCGTGGCCGGTGAAATCGCCGAGCAGCACGTGCATGTCGCCGGACGGCGTATAGGCCGCCAGCAGCAGGTCCCCGTTGAACAGTGCATAGGGCGATTGCAGGTAGCGGATATTCGGCGCCGCGTTGATGCAACCCGAATGCGCGACCTTGTCGAACACGGCCTTGGCGGCGCGTTGCTCATGTAACAGGTGATCATTGTGCCGGGCGATCTGGTCACGCTGCTGCAGCACCGTGGCTTGTAGCCGCCGCAGGCGGTCCATGGCGTTGATCTTGGCGGCCAGAATAAGCTGGTTGTAGGGCTTGGGCAGGAAATCGTCGCCGCCGGCGTCCAGGCACTCCGCCAGTGCGGCGCTTTCGCGCAGCGAGGTCAGGAAAATGATGGGGACCAACTGCTCGCCCGCCAATTGCTTGATCCAGCGCGCGGCGAGAAAACCATCCATCACCGGCATCATCGCGTCCATCAGCACCAGCTGCGGACGCTCGCGCGCAAACACTTCAACGGCTTGCTCGCCATTGGTCGCGGTGAGCACATGGTGACCCTGACGCCGCACGATGGTCGACAACAACAGCAAGTCGGCGGCGCTGTCTTCGGCAATCAGGATGGTCAGCGGCTCGGATAAGGGGGCCAGGACTCTCACGATATATCGAACAGCTTGTCGAAATTGGAAATGGCGAGGATTTTGCGCACGTCGTGGCTGCTGTTGCTGACCTGCACTTGAGACTCATCGCCACCGGCATGGTCCCGGAGCAGCAGGAGCATGCCCAGGGCCGAGCTGTCCATGTAGGTGGTTTCTTTAAGATCGACCACATACAACTCGGGCACCTTGTAGTAACGCTCGTAGGCATCGCGAAATGCCTGGTGGCTGCCAAAATCGAACCGGCCCTTGATTGCGATCGTCAACTTCTTCCCGTCCAGGGATACTTCTGACTCGATTGACATGTGACTGCTTCCTTGTCATGGGTCTGTGCAACAAGGTGTAGCAGGCGAACCCGATCTGAGCAACACGGCCGTTCAAATGTGGGAGGGGGCTTGCCTCCGGGGCGACCAGGATTTTGGTGTCGATCCCGGTCCAAATGTGGGAGGGGGCTTGCCCCCGATGGCGGCCTCGGGGCCGACCAGGGTGTTGGATTGGGTTGAGTACATATCCGTTTCTGCGGTAACGGCTACTTAGGGTTCCGCCCTGACGGCGGGTCACTTTGGAAAAG
>NZ_CVTO01000100.1:0-4440 GCF_900004715.1 Pseudomonas sp. 24 E 13 | reverse complement strand
AAGAGCGGCTCGCTTCGCATCGTGGTTACGGTTGGGCGCTGCTGAGTTGTGTAGATACCTATGCCCCGATTGCCGAGTGTCAGTCACTGCATCTTTTGACTGACACACCACCATCGAGGGCAAGCCCCCTCCCACATTTTTTCCTGCTGCGTTGGTTAGAACGGTTCCTGGCGCGGAAGGCGCTGGGACAGTTCATCGAGCAACTTCTGCTCGCGCTTGTCTTCAATCGCCCGCGCTTCATCGATATAGCGCTGCACCAGCTTGCGCAACCCTTCGACGCGGGCAAACGCCTGTTGCCAGCTTTCGCGGGCCTTGTCGAGGTTGTTCTGGTGCCAGGCCAGGCTCTGGCGCTGTTGGCCGACGGCGGTTTCCAGCTGATTGAGAAAGCCCTGATACCCCATCAGCCACTGGCCCGACACGCCCTTGCTGCCGCGTTCGATCCACTGTTGCTGATATTCGAGGCGAAAGCGCTCCAGGTCGCCCAGTTTGCTCTCCGCCAGGCGTACCTGGCCCTGGAAATACCCCAGGCGCTGCACGGCGGTTTTTTCGGCCTTTTCGGCCATTTCCACCACCGGGGCCAGGCGCGCGGCGCGGCTGTTGGCCATGGGTTAGCCGCCCGGCGCGGGGGCGAAGATGGACTGCAGATGCGCTTCGCTTTCGCCCATGCTGATCTTGTCGTTAAGGCCCTGGCGTAGATAAGTCACCAATTGCGGCTGCAGGGCAATGGCCAGGTCGGTCTCGCGATCGCCACCGGCCACGTAGGCGCCGACGCTGATCAGGTCGCGGCTCTGCTGGTAACGCGACCACAGTTGCTTGAAGTATTGTGCGCGGGCCATGTGTTCCGGCGTGACCACCGCCGGCATCACCCGGCTGATGGACGCTTCGATATCGATGGCCGGGTAGTGCCCCTCTTCCGCCAGGCGTCGCGACAGCACGATGTGCCCATCGAGCACGCCCCGCGCCGAGTCGGCAATCGGGTCCTGCTGGTCATCGCCTTCGGACAACACCGTGTAGAACGCGGTGATCGAGCCCCCGCCGGCCTCGGCGTTACCGGCACGCTCCACCAGCTTGGGCAGTTTGGCGAACACCGACGGCGGATAACCCTTGGTCGCGGGTGGCTCGCCGATGGCCAGGGCGATCTCGCGCTGGGCCTGGGCGAAACGGGTGAGCGAGTCCATCAGCAACAGGACATTCTTGCCCTTGTCGCGAAAATATTCGGCGATGCGCGTGCAGTACATGGCGGCGCGCAGGCGCATCAGCGGTGCGTCATCCGCCGGAGAGGCGACGACGACGGAACGCTTGAGGCCTTCTTCACCCAGGCTGTGCTCGATGAATTCCTTGACCTCACGGCCCCGCTCGCCGATCAGTCCGACCACGATGATGTCGGCCTCGGTAAAGCGCGTCATCATGCCCAGCAACACCGACTTACCCACACCGGTACCGGCGAACAGGCCCAGGCGCTGGCCGCGACCGACCGTCAATAAACCGTTGATGCTGCGAATGCCCACGTCCAGCGGCACGCTGATGGGGTTGCGGTTGAGCGGGTTGATGGTGGGGCCGTCCATCGGCACCCAGTCCTCGGCCTTCATGCCGCCCTTGCCATCCAGCGCACGCCCGGCGCCATCGAGTACACGCCCGAGCATGCTCATGCCCATCGGCAAGCGCCCGGTGTCGGCCAGGGGCACCACACGGGCACCCGGAGCGATACCGGCGAGGCTGCCCACCGGCATCAGGAAAATCTTGTTACCGGAAAAGCCCATCACTTCGGCTTCGACCTGCACCGGGTGGTAGCTGTCGTCGTTGATTACCATGCAGCGGCTGCCCATGGCAGCGCGCAAGCCCTCGGCCTCAAGCGTCAGGCCGACCATGCGCAACAGGCGCCCTTCGAGGACCGGCTGGCCGGGCAACTGCGTGGCCTCAGCGTAGCTGTCCAGGCGCTTGGCGAAGCTGGTGCGATCAAGGCGCATCGGTGGCGTCCAGGTCAACGCTCAGGTCAGGCTCGGCCGGGTGCAGCGCCTGTTCATGCAACTGGTCGAACAGCTTGGCCATGATCTGGCTGATGCGGGTTTCCACCGTGGCATCGATGCGGCTGTGCTCGGTCTCGACGCGGCAACCGCCAGGCAGCAGCGCGGCGTCCTCGACGATGCGCCAGGTTTCTTCATGGCGCTCGCGCAAGGCTTTGACCTGCTCGAAATCCTGCGGGTTGATGTACAGCCGCACATTGCCCACGCCCAGGGGCAGCAGCTTGAGGGCTTCGCGCATCACGCTTTCGATCTGGCTGGAATCGAGCACCAGTTCACGCTGGATCACCTGGCGGGTGATGTGCTGCACCAGGCCGACCATGGATTTTTCCAGCTGCGAGTCCTGTTCGGCGATGGGGTCGAACAGGTTGCCCATCAAGCGCTCCAGGCTACCCAGCTTGACGCTGAGGGCCTCTTGAGCCTCCTGACGGACCTTGAGGGTGGTGCTGCGAAAACCATCTTTTTCACCCGCCGCGAAGCCTTCGTTGTAAGCCTCCTGGCGGATGGCTTCCAACTCTTCAAGGGTCAGCGGCTGGACTTCTTCCAGCGGCACTTCTTCCATCTGTGCCGGCGCTTCCTGCACCGGTTCAGGCTCTGGCTGCGGCACGTGGGGGTCGAAGCTGGGCAACGACCAGATGTCGAACCCGCCGACATCCCGCGCGCGAATCAGATCGCTGGGCGTCTCATCTTTGTTCGACATGCGGGGCGCCTTAGATCATTTCTTCGCCGCCCTTCCCGCCGAGAACGATTTCTCCGGCTTCGGCCATACGGCGGGCAATGGTGAGGATTTCTTTCTGCGCGGTTTCCACGTCGCTGACGCGTACCGGGCCCTTGGCTTCGAGGTCGTCGCGCAGCAGTTCGGAGGCACGCTTGGACATGTTCTTGAAGATCTTTTCCTTGACGCCCTCGTCCGAGCCCTTGAGCGCCAGCACCAGCACGTCGGACGACACTTCGCGCAGCAACGCCTGGATGCCACGGTCGTCGACATCGGCCAGGTTGTTGAACACGAACATCAGGTCTTCGATCTGGCCGGACAGGGTGTCGTCGATCTCGCGGATCGAGTCCATCAGCTGGCCTTCGACCGAGCTGTCGAGGAAGTTCATGATGTCGGCCGCCCGCTTGATGCCACCCAGGGTGGTGCGCGAGGCATTCGAGTTACCCGAGAACTGTTTCTCGAGAATCGTGTTGAGTTCTTTGAGCGCCGCCGGCTGCACGGTGTTCAGCGACGACACGCGCAGGATGATGTCCAGGCGCACTTTATGGTCGAAGTGGCCGAGCACTTCACCGGCCTGGTCCGGGTCCAGGTAGGCGACGACAATGGCCTGGATCTGCGGGTGCTCGTAGCGGATCACGTCGGCGACGGCGCGCGGCTCCATCCATTTGAGGCTGTCCAGACCGCTGGTGTTGCCGCCCAGCAGGATGCGGTCGATCAGGCCGTTGGCCTTGTCTTCGCCCAGGGCCGAGGTGAGCATTTTGCGGATGTAGCTGTCGGAGCCGACGCCCAGGCTGGTCTGGTCGCCGACGATCTCGACGAACTCGCTCATCACCTGCTCGACTTGCTCGCGGTGCACATTGCGCATCTGCGCCATGGCCACGCCCACGCGCTGGACCTCTTTGGGGCCCATGTGGCGCAGCACTTGGGCAGCGTCGGTTTCGCCCAGCGACAGCAGCAGCACGGCGGCTTTGTCGACCCGGGAAAGCTTGGCCACAGCGACTCGATCATTCATCAGCGTTAATCCACTCTTTCACGACCTGGGCCACACGGCCCGGGTCTTCTGCCACCAGACTCTTGATTGCGTTCAACTGAGCGTCATAGCCTTCGCTCGGGCTTGGCAACAGGATGCTTTGCGGGCCGCCCAGGCTGACGCGGTCGTTGGCCAACTCGCCATCCAGGCCGCCCATGCCGCCCAACTCGACGTCGCCACCGGCCAGGGCGAGCTGTTTCTTGCTGCCACCGGTGATGTTGTTGAGCACCGGGCGCAGCACGCCGAACACCAGCACCAGGATGAACAACACCCCCAGCACTTGCTTGACGATGTCCCAGAACCACGGCTGGGTGTAGAACGCCGGGTCGGCGATCACTTCGCCGCGCTCGACGGAGAATGGCATGTTGATCACGCTGACGCTGTCGCCACGGCTGGCGTCGAAACCGACGGCGTCCTGCACCAGGCGGGTAAAGCGCGCCAATTCATCGGCGCTCCATGGCGCGCGGGTGATGGCACCGTCAGCGGCGTTGACCTTGACCTGGTCATCGACCACCACCGACACCGACAGGCGATTGATCTTGCCCTGCTGCTGCTTGGTGTGGCTGATGGAACGGTCGAGCTCGAAGTTCTTGGTGGACTGGTTACGCTTGTCCGCCGGGTAAGGCGCGAGCATCGGCTGGCCGGTGGCCGGGTCCATGATCTGCTGGCCGTTG
>NZ_CVTO01000016.1:0-1935 GCF_900004715.1 Pseudomonas sp. 24 E 13 | reverse complement strand
GCGCGTGATGTGGATCAACCGGTTTCGCACCGCGCTGACCCTGCTCGGCATCATTATCGGGGTGGCCTCGGTGGTGGTCATGCTGGCCGTGGGTGAAGGCAGCAAGCGCCAGGTCATGGCGCAGATGGGCGCGTTCGGCTCGAACATTCTGTACGTCAGCGGTTCGTCGCCCAACCCGCGCACGCCCCTGGGCATCATCACCCCCGCCGACGTGGCCGCCCTGGCCACCCTGCCGCAGGTGAAACGGATCATGCCGGTCAACGGTGCCGAAGCCGGCGTGCGTTTCGGCAACATTGACTACATGGCCTATGTGGGCGGCAACGACACTAATTTCCCGACCATCTTCAACTGGCCGGTGGTCGAGGGCAGCTACTTCACCGAGGCCGACGAACGCAACGCCGCCACCGTCGCGGTGATCGGCGCACGGGTGCGCGACAAGCTGTTCAAAGGCCTGGTCAACCCCATCGGCCAGTACATCCTGATCGAAAACGTGCCCTTCCAGGTGGTCGGCGTGCTCCAGGAAAAAGGCTCCAGCTCGGGCAACAAGGACAGCGACGATCGCATTGCCATCCCCTACTCCGCCGCCAGCATCCGCCTGTTCGGCAGCTACAACCCGGAGTACGTGGTGATTGCCGCCGCCGACGCCACCCGGGTGAACGCCGCCGAGCAGGCCATCGATCAGTTGCTCAAGCGTTTGCACCACGGCAAGGACGACTACCACCTGACCAACAACGCCGCGATGATCCAGGCCGAGGCGCGCACGGCCAATACCCTGTCGCTGATGCTCGGCTCGATTGCGGCGATTTCCCTGCTGGTGGGCGGCATCGGCGTGATGAATATCATGTTGATGACGGTACGTGAACGGACCCGCGAAATCGGCATCCGCATGGCCACCGGCGCCCGCCAGCGCGACATCCTGCGCCAGTTTCTCACCGAGGCGGTGATGCTCTCGGTGGTCGGCGGGTTATTCGGTATCGCCCTGGCGCTGCTGGTGGGCGGCGTGCTGGTGCTGGCCGAAGTGGCCGTGCAGTTTTCCCTGGTGGCGATGCTCGGTGCCTTTGGCTGCGCGCTGGTCACCGGCGTCGTATTCGGCTTTATGCCGGCCCGTAAAGCTGCCCGGCTCGATCCGGTTAAGGCATTGACCAGTGAATAAACCCTCCCTTGCCACACCGCTTTCCCTGCTCGGACTGTGCCTGCTGCTCAGCGCCTGTGCCGGCAACCCCGCCGCCGTCGACAGCGGCATCACGCCACCCGCCGCCTGGCACTCTGCCGAACGCGCGGCCAACCAAGCCACCAACCAGCGCTGGTGGACGCACTTTGGCAGCCCGTCGCTCAACCGCCTGATCGACCAGGCGCGGCGTGACAGTTTCGATGTGGCCGCCGCCATGGCCCGCGTGCGCCAGGCCCAGGCAACAGCGGTGATTGCCGGCGCGCCGCTGCTGCCCGAGGTCAAGTTCAACCTCACCGCCACCCGCGAAAAGCTGCTGCGCGGCAGCGGCAACTCGGACCTCAACGCCACCGAAAACAATAAGACCGTCACCAGCTATGATGCCAACCTCACGGCCAGCTACGAACTCGACTTCTGGGGCGGTCGCGCCGCTGCGCGCGACGGCGCCCTGCATAGCCTGCAGGCCAGCCGGTTCGACCAGGCCAACGTGGAACTGACCCTGCTCAGCAACGTCGCCGATCGCTACGCGCAAACCCTGGCGGCGCGCCAACGCGTGCAGATCGCCGAGCTGAACCTGGCGAATGCGCGCGCAGTGCTGAAGCTGGTGCAAACCCGCTACGACGCCGGTTCCGCCACGGCCCTGGAACTGGCGCAACAGAAAAGCCTGGTGGCCGGCCAGCAACGGCAACTGCCGCTGGTCGAGCAACTGGCCGAAGAGGCGCGCATCACCCTGGCCGCATTGCTCGGCCAGCCCGTGCAGGCGCTGG
>NZ_CVTO01000046.1:0-872 GCF_900004715.1 Pseudomonas sp. 24 E 13 | reverse complement strand
GGAGACCGGTCATGACTAAACCGCTGAAGCTCGCCGTGGTCGGCCATACCAATGTGGGCAAGACCTCGCTGCTGCGCACCCTGACCCGCGATGTCGGCTTTGGCGAAGTCTCCCATCGCCCCAGCACCACGCGGCATGTGGAGGGCGCACGCTTGTCGGTGGACGGCCAAGCCTTGCTGGAGTTGTACGACACGCCCGGCCTGGAAGATGCCATTGGCCTGCTCGACTACCTGGAACGCCTGGACCGCCCCGGCGAACGCCTCGATGGTCCGGCACGCCTGGCGCGGTTCCTGGAGGGCAGCGAGGCGCGCCAACGCTTCGAACAGGAAGCCAAGGTACTGCGCCAACTGTTGGCCTCGGACGCCGGCCTGTACGTGATCGATGCCCGCGAGCCGGTGCTGGCCAAGTACCGTGACGAGCTGCAAGTGCTGGCCAGTTGCGGCAAACCGTTGCTGCCGGTGCTCAATTTCGTCAGCAGCGCCGACCACCGCGAACCGGACTGGCGCGAAGCCCTGGCCCGCCTCGGCCTGCATGCGCTGGTGCGTTTCGACAGTGTGGCGCCGCCGGAAGATGGCGAGCGCCGATTGTATGAAAGCCTGGCCCTGCTGCTGGAAAGCGCACGACCGCAGTTGGAACGGTTGATACTTGATCAGGAGGCCCAGCGCAAGGCCCGCCAGCAAAGCGCCGCGCGCTTGATCGCCGAACTGTTGATCGACTGTGCGGCCTGCCGTCGCAGTGTGGTGACTGAAGATGAACCCCAAGCCATCAGTGATTTACGCAATGCCGTGCGCCAGCGCGAACAAAAATGTGTGGAAGCGTTACTCAAGCTATTTGGTTTCCGCCCCCAGGACGCCGCCGCCAGTGACTTGCCG
>NZ_CVTO01000043.1:0-243 GCF_900004715.1 Pseudomonas sp. 24 E 13 | reverse complement strand
TCCGTCACCTCGCCACAGACCACACCGATGGTGGTTTCCGACGGGCCGTAGTGGTTGAACACGCGCAACTGCGGCGCCAGTTCGCGGATGCGCGCGAACAGCGCCGCATCGAAGCCTTCACCGCCCAGGATCAGCAACTGCCGCGGCAGTACCCGCCGGGCATCGTCCAGCGCCAACAGGCCACGCAAATGCGAAGGGGCGATCTTCAGGCAGTCCACGGGATGTTGGGCCAGGAAATCGGCC
>NZ_CVTO01000119.1:2684-9764 GCF_900004715.1 Pseudomonas sp. 24 E 13 | reverse complement strand
CGCATTCGGCGTTCGGCTGGCTGCTGCGCGATGGCTGGGAAAAGGGCAACGCCGACGGGCAAATCAAGGCCATGAAGGTCAAGACGCCGAGCGCCGAACAGAAAATCATGTACCTGTCCGGAGGCAACCAGCAAAAGGCCATTCTCGGCCGCTGGCTGTCGATGCCGATGAAGGTGCTGCTGCTGGACGAGCCCACGCGCGGTATCGACATCGGCGCCAAATCGGAGATCTATCAGATCATCCACAACCTCACGGCCCAGGGTATCGCGGTGATCGTGGTGTCCAGCGACCTGATGGAAGTCATGGGCATTTCCGACCGCATCCTGGTGCTGTGCGAAGGCGCCATGCGCGGTGAACAACTGCGCGAAAACGCGACTGAATCCAACCTGCTGCAGCTGGCCTTGCCGCGCGGCCTGGCGAACTGAGAGACGACCATGACCCTTCAAAACAACGCGTTGCCCTCGGCACGCAAACCCCTCGATCTGCGCGCCTTGCTCGACAATTGGGCCATGCTGCTGGCGGCGATAGGCATCTTTGTGCTGTGTGCCTTGTTGATCGATAACTTCCTCTCGCCGCTGAACATGCGCGGGCTGGGCCTGGCGATTTCCACGGTGGGCATTGCCGCGTGCACCATGCTGTTCTGCCTGGCTTCCGGGCACTTCGACTTGTCGGTGGGCTCGGTGATTGCCTGCGCCGGCGTGGTGGCGGCGATTGTGATGCGCGACACCGACAGCGTGATGCTGGGCATCGGCGCAGCGCTGTTGATGGGCCTGATGGTGGGCTTGATCAACGGCATCGTGATTGCCAAGCTGCGGGTCAACGCGTTGATCACGACTCTGGCGACCATGCAGATCGTGCGTGGCCTGGCCTATATTTTTGCCGACGGCAAAGCGGTGGGCGTGTCCCAGGATCAGTTCTTCGTGTTCGGCAACGGCCAGTTGTTCGGCGTGCCGGTGCCGATCCTGATCACGATCGTGTGCTTCCTGTTCTTCGGCTGGTTGCTCAATTACACCACCTACGGGCGCAACACCATGGCCATCGGCGGTAACCCGGAAGCGGCGTTGCTGGCCGGCGTGAACGTGGATCGCACCAAGATCCTGATCTTCGCCGTGCACGGTTTGATCGGCGCGTTGGCCGGTGTGATCCTGGCCTCGCGCATGACCTCCGGCCAACCGATGATCGGCCAGGGTTTCGAGCTGACGGTGATATCGGCGTGCGTGCTGGGCGGGGTGTCATTGAGTGGCGGTATCGGCATGATTCGCCATGTGATTGCCGGGGTGTTGATCCTGGCGATCATCGAGAATGCGATGAACCTTAAGAACATCGACACCTTCTACCAGTACGTGATTCGCGGCTCGATCCTGTTGCTGGCCGTGGTCATCGACCGCATGAAACAACGCTGAGTTATGCCATGTGAGGACTAAATGTGGGAGGGGGCTTGCCCCCGATAGCGGTGAGTCAGTTGATGCATCTGTAGCTGACCCACCGCAATCGGGGGCAAGCCCCCTCCCACAGTTTTAATCGGCAGTGAATTTAAAAATGGTGTTCTGGGTGTAGGTTTGCCCTGGGTTCAAGCGAGTCGAGGCAAAACCAGGCTGGTTAGGCGCATCCGGAAAATGCTGGGTTTCCAAAGTAAACCCGCTCCAATGCTGGTACGCCTTGCCGCCCTTGCCCTTCATCGAACCGTCCAGGAAGTTGCTGGTATAGAACTGCACCCCAGGCTCGCTGGTGTAGAGCTGCAAGCGCCGACCCGACTCGGGATCATGCACCTCGGCCGCCAGCTGCTTGACGTCACCCTTGGTATCCAGCGCCCAGTTGAAGTCAAACCCGCCCTGTTTCGGTTCGGCAAACTTGAGCTGCGGGTGGTCGTCCTTGATGTGCTGGCCGATAGGTGTGGGCTTGAGGAAGTCCATCGGCGTGCCCTTGACCGGCGCCAGTTCGCCGGTGGGGATCAGGGTGGCGTTCACCGGTGTGTAATGGCTGGCGTGCAGGGTGGCGACCTGCTTGAGGATGTCGCCATTGCCGGCGCCGGCCAGGTTGAAGTAGCTGTGGTTGGTGAGGTTGAGCACGGTCGGTTTGTCGGTGGTGGCGGTGTAATCGATGTGCAGTTCGTTCTTGTCGTTCAGGCGATAGGTGACTTCGGTTTTCAGGTTGCCGGGGAAGCCCATTTCACCGTCCTTGGACAGGTAGGTGAGGGTGACCCCGACCGAATCCTTGTCCTTGAGCGGCTTGGCTTGCCACACCTGCTTGTCGAAGCCCTGGGCGCCGCCATGCAGCGAGTTGGGGCCGTCGTTGAGCGGCACCTGGTAGCGTTTGCCGTCGAGTTCAAAGGCACCGCCGGCCAGGCGATTGCCGAAGCGGCCAATGGTCGCGCCGAAAAACGCGGTGCCGGCCTGGTAGCCCTGCACGTCGTCAAAACCCAGCACCACGTCGTCGACCTTGCCGTGTTTGTCCGGCACCTTCAGCGACTGCAGCACACCGCCGTAGGTAATCACCGTGGCTTGCATGCCATGGCTGTTGCGCAGCACGTATTGTTCGACGGCCGTGCCGTCGTTGGTTTTGCCGAAGGGTTTGTGTTCGCTGCTCAAGCCGGCGGCATGTGCGCCGCCGCTGGCGATCAGCATGGACAGCGCCAGGCCGGACAGCAGGTATCGAGGGTGCTTCATGGTCGAACTTCCTTTTGTTGTTTTAGGATTGAATAGTTCTACTAATGTGCGATATTTCGTCACTTGGACAGCGAATTTATAGCCTTTAACGCCGATTTCGTAAAATAAAATAAGACTAATTGATCGAGGCATCACGTTATGAGTACTGAGCACGCCCTGTATCCCGACCTCAAGGGCAAGACCGTAATGATCTCCGGCGGGGCCTCCGGCATCGGCGAATTCATGGTGCGGGCCTTCGCGGCCCAGGGCGCCAAGGTGGCCTTCGTGGACCGCGCACAAAGCCAGGGCGAACGCCTGGCGGCACTGTTGAACTCCAAGGGGCATACCGTCGAGTTCGAATGCTGCGATATCACCGACGAGATTGGCTATCGCGCCGCGATCGGGCGCTTCGAACACTCCCTGGGCCCGATCACGGTACTGGTCAACAACGCCGCGAACGATGTGCGCCATACCTTGGAGGAAATCGACTCGGAGATGTTCGACCGCCTGATTGCGGTCAACCTCAAGCACGCGTTCTTTGCCGCCAAGGCCGTGGCACCGATGATGAAACACGCCGGTGGCGGCTCGATCATCAACCTCGGCTCCGTCGGCTGGATGATGGCCTCCGCCGGCTACCCGGTGTACGCCGCCAGCAAGGCCGCCGCCCATGGCATGACCCGCGGCCTGGCTCGGGAGCTGGGGCCGCACCGCATCCGCGTCAACACGCTGGTGCCAGGCTGGGTGATGACGGAAAAACAACTGGCCCTGTGGGTGGACGACGCCGCCCGCGAGCTGATCGCCCGCAGCCAGTGCCTGCCGGGCAGTGTGATGCCTGAGCATATCGCCAATATGGCGCTGTTTTTGGCTTCCGACGCCTCGGCGATGTGTTCGGCGCAGAACTTTATCGTGGATGGTGGTTGGGTGTAGAAACGCGACTATCAAACGATGAGGATGAAGTGTGGGAGGGGGCTTGCCCCCGATAGCGGTGTGTCAGCCAGCTTATATGTTGACTGGTACACCGCCATCGGGGGCAAGTCGAATCGTCGCACCGCCCCTCCCACATTTGAAAAGCGGTGCTGCTTCAGGCCTTCATATCGAGCGCCTGGCCGCGCCGGGCGGCTGTCCGGTAATGCGCTTGAAGGCACGGCTGAACGCCGCCTGGGAGGTATAGCCGAGGCGTTGCGCCACGGTGTCGATGGGCATGCGCTCCAGGGTCAGCCATTGGCTGGCCAGGCGCATACGCAGTTCCGTGGCATAGCGCAGCGGCGGTACGCCGAGGGCGGCCTGGAAGCGATCGGCGAACACCGAGCGCGAGGTGTGACACTGGGCGGCAAGCTGCGCCACGCTCCAGTCGTGGCCCGGTTGCTGATGCAAGGCGAGCAGGGCGGGGGCCAGGCGCGGATCGCGTAACGCCGCCACCAGACCCGAGGCGTTGCCACAGGCGCACTCGACCCAACCCCGTACGATCATCGCCGCCACCACATCGGCGAGGCGCGCGAGGATGCCGGCATAACCCACGCGCGCCGTGGACACTTCGCGTTCCATGACCGCCAGAATCGGCATCAGCCCCGGGTAACGCTGGCCTGCGGCATCGATCAGCATCAGGGCGGGCATCAGGTTGCCGAGCCCCTGGAGGCTGCCGAGCTCGAACTCCATACATGCACTGAACAACAGCCTGTCGGGGACGGTATCGGGTGAGGCGTTCACGGCGCAGACGGTATCCCCCAGCGGTGCGCTGTCGAAATCACTGATGTCCTGCACAGCCGCATCCGGCGCGGATAACAGCGCGTGCGCGCCGCCGTGGGAGACGAACACCGCGTTGCCGGCCGACAGGGCGAAAAGGCTGCCGTCCTCGGCACGCAGCGTGGCGTGACCGGCAGCGAGGAAGTGAAAATAGGCGTGGCCCGGCTTGGCACCAAAGGCCATGCCGAACGTAGGCCCGGCCTGGATGCGCCGGTACTGCACACCCCGCAGGCGCATGCCGCGCAGCAATTCATTGATCAGGTCGGAGGAAGCGGTGAAAGCGTCCACTGAATTCATATTCGGGGTTTCAGTCAAATAATCAAGGTTCTGTATCATAGATCATCCAGGCGGGCCTACCTAGACTGAGCGCCACGTTAATGACTGTAGGAAGACTTGTTATGACTGATTGTGCAGCCCATGCGCCTGCAGGCGTTGTGGCAGAGCCGGCCTGGCTGGCGGTATTTTCCCTGGCAATGGGGGTGTTCGGCTTGCTCACGGCTGAGTATTTGCCGGCCAGCCTGTTGACGCCGATGGCCCTGGACCTGGGCGTTACAGAGGCACTGGCCGGGCAAGCGGTCACGGTGACGGCGGTAGTGGCGCTGTTCGCCGGTTTGCTGGTGCCCGGGCTGACCCGTGGTATCGACCGGCGGATCGTGCTGCTGGGCTTTTCCACGCTGATGATCGCCTCCAACCTGCTGGTGGCGCTGTCCTCCAGCCTGACGGTGTTGTTGCTGATGCGCATCCTGCTGGGCATTGCCCTTGGCGGTTTCTGGAGCATGGCGGCGGCGGTGGCGATGCGCCTGGTGCCTGCGGCGTCCTTGCCCCGGGCGCTGTCGATCATTTTCAGCGGGATCGCATTGGGCACCGTGGTCGCTGTGCCGCTAGGCAGCTACCTGGGTGGCCTGTACGGCTGGCGCAGTGCGTTTATCGCGGCGGCCGCCGTCGGCGTGGTGACCCTGGCCTTCCAGGCATTCACGCTCCCACACCTGGCGCCCAATGGCACCGCGCGCCTGCGCACCGTGCTGCACGTGTTGCTGCGCCCCGGCATCGCCATGGGCATGTTCGGCTGCGTCTTGGTGCACACCGCGCATTTCGCGCTGTTCACTTATATCCGGCCATTTCTGGAAAGCACCACCGGCGTCGGCACCGAAGGGCTGGCGCTGATGCTGCTGGGTTTCGGCGTGGCGAACTTCGCCGGCACGCTGTTTGCCGGTTGGTTGCTGGTGCGCCACCCACGGGCAACGCTGGTGTTGATGCCGGTGCTGGTGGGCGTTGCGGCACTGGCGCTGGTCTGGCTGCCTGCGTCACTGCCGACCCAGGCGCTGCTCCTGGCGCTCTGGGGCATGGCGTTTGGCGGCGTGCCCGTGGCGTGGTCGAACTGGGTCGCGCGTGCGGTGCCGGATCAGGCCGAAAGTGCCGGAGGCATGGTGGTGGCGTCGGTGCAGTCGGCCATCGCTGCGGGCGCTGCCGGTGGCGGGTTGATGTTCAGCGTCAGCGGCATTGGTGGAGTGTTTGTCGGGGCGGGTGTGTTGATGCTGCTCGCGGCGTTGCTCATCGCACTGCGTGTGCAGGTACCAGGGCAGGACGGTGACCTGAGTGTGACGCACCACCCGTCTTTGGTTTAGTCTCAAACCCTTCGTTGATCGCAAGCGCTCCAGGAGCATTGAACATGGCTGACTACGTACCCCCCAAGGTCTGGACCTGGGACGCCGAAAGCGGCGGCACCTTCGCCAGCATCAACCGGCCCATCGCCGGCGCCACCCATGAGCAAGCGCTGCCGGTGGGCAAGCATCCCTTGCAGCTGTATTCCCTGGCCACGCCCAACGGGCAGAAGGTCACCATCCTGCTCGAAGAGTTGCTGGCCCTCGGGCACACCGGCGCCGAATACGACGCCTGGCTGATCAAGATCGGCGACGGCGACCAGTTCGGCAGCGGCTTCGTGGGGGTCAACCCGAATTCGAAGATTCCGGCGTTGATGGACCACAGCGGCGCGGCGCCGATTCGCGTGTTCGAGTCGGGCGCGATCCTGCAATACCTGGCCGAAAAATTCGCGGCGTTCTTTCCCGCCGAACCTGCGGCGCGTGCCGAGTGCCTGTCGTGGCTGTTCTGGCAGATGGGCAGCGCACCGTATCTGGGCGGCGGCTTCGGGCATTTCTATGCGTATGCGCCGAGCAAGATGGAGTACCCGATCAATCGCTTTGCCATGGAGGCCAAGCGGCAGCTGGATGTGCTGGACAAGCGCCTGGCGGTGAGCGAGTACATTGCCGGGGATGAATACACCATTGCCGATATTGCTATCTGGCCCTGGTACGGCGGGTTGGTGAAAGGGCGCTTGTATGGGGCGGCGGAGTTTCTGTCGGTGCATGAGTACAAGCATGTGTTGCGCTGGGCCGATGCGATCGATGCGCGGCCGGCGGTGCAGCGTGGGCGGCGGGTGAATCGGGTGTCGGGCGAAGATCAGTTGGCTGAGCGCCATGATGCGCGTGATCTGGACTGAGTGAAATCCAAGTGTGGGAGGGGGGCTCCCGATGGCGGCCTCTCAACCGACGGGTATCCATCTGACGCACCTCGGTCCAAATGTGGGAGGGGGCTTGCCCCCGATGGCGGCCTCTGGGCTGGCCGGGATGTTGGATCAGATCGAGTACATATCCGTTTCTGCGGTAACGGCTGCTAATGGTTCCGCTTTTACAGC
>NZ_CVTO01000119.1:0-2634 GCF_900004715.1 Pseudomonas sp. 24 E 13 | reverse complement strand
ACCGGCGTCCTGCCGGTTTACCCCCCACATCAATATCGAATTGCGGCCAGCGTGGTTTAACGGGGCGCCTGAGATCAAAAGCAGATCAAGAGCAAGAGCGGCTCGCTTCGCATCGTGGATACGTTGTTTGTGTGGGAGGGGCTTGTCTTCGATTTATTTGTAGCGTTGCTCGAAGACGGCCACCTGTTCGGGCTTGATCAGCTCGAAAGGCACCCACACCTCCGACTCAATCGGTTCGCCCTTGATCATCCGCACTGCCGCCTGCACGGCCTGGGTCGCCTGGGCTTTGGGGTCCTGGAACACCGATGCGCTGAGCACGCCGCGCCGGATCGCCGCCAGTCCATCGGGCAGGCCGTCGATCCCCACAATCGCCACTTCGCCCTTGGCCTTGCCCGCCTGCTGTAACGCCATGGCCGCGCCAATCGCCATTTCATCGTTGTTGGCCACGATCGCGTCGAACTGGGTGCCCGCCAGCAACCAGTTGCTGGTCAGGTCCATGGCCTTGCTGCGTTGCCATTCGGCGCTTTGCTGCTCAACGATCCTGATGCCCGGAAATTCCTTGAGCACCTGCCTGGCGCCTTCAGTGCGGTCGCGGGTGGCGTTTTGCGCCAGGTCGCCCATGATGATCGCCACGCTGCCCTTGCCGCCGAGTTTCTCCGCGAGATAGCGCATCTGCAATTGCCCGGCCTCAATGTCGTTGGACGCCACCGTGACCACACCCTTGGGCAATGTGCGTTCATCCGGGTGACGGTTGACGTACACCAGCGGGGTGTTGCTGGCGGCGGCCGCACGGGTGATGTTGGCGGTGGCGGCGGTGTCCACCGGCAGTACGATCACCGCGTCGACGTTCTGGTTGAGGAAGCCTTCGACCTGATTGAGCTGGCGCACCACGTCGCCCTGGGCGTCCTCGAACTGGATCTGCACGTCCTGTTGCGTGGCGGCCGCTTCAAGGCCGGTGCGCACGTAGGTCATGAAGTTATCGTCGACCCGCGCGATGCTCACGCCGATGCGATACGCGGCAAAGCTTGATTGGCTCAACAGCAGTAACAGTGTGGCCACGATCAATGAATAGCGATGCATGAGGTGTTCCTCTTGTTGTTATAGGGTGAACGCTTGGCGGAAACGCTCCAGGGCCCTGTCGCTGTCGCCGCTGGCCCAGCCTTCCAGGCCGACCACGCCGCTGTAGCCCATGGCATGCAGCGCCCTGGCAATCGCCGGGTAGTGGATTTCGCCGGTGCCGGGCTCCTGGCGTCCGGGTACGTCGGCCACCTGGATTTCTCCGATGGCGGGGCCTGCACGCTGGATCAGTTCGATCAGGTTGCCTTCGCCGATCTGCGCGTGGTACAGGTCCAGGTTCATCTTCAAATGCGCGCTGCCCACCGCTTCGATCAGGGCCAGGGTGTCGGCGGCACGGGCGAACGGGGTGCCGGGGTGGTCCAGCTCGGTGTTGAGGTTTTCCAGCAGGAACACACG
Organism: Pseudomonas sp. 24 E 13; assembly: GCF_900004715.1. Classification (NCBI taxonomy): domain Bacteria; kingdom Pseudomonadati; phylum Pseudomonadota; class Gammaproteobacteria; order Pseudomonadales; family Pseudomonadaceae; genus Pseudomonas; species Pseudomonas sp. 24 E 13. The sequence continues at coordinate 1,161 of NZ_CVTO01000119.1, read as the reverse complement.
GCCGGCGTCCTCGCCCAGGCGTGCGATCTTTTCCAGGGTCTTGCAGGCGCTCAGCCACATGCGCCCGGAGGTGTGGCTGACGGGCTGCACCGGCAGGCCGCCGTCGCCCAGGCCGGTGCCGTGCAGATTGAGGCTGGGGCAGTTGAGGCGCTCGGCAACGTTCAAGGATTCGCGGGCGCTGTCGAGCAAGTAGCGGATACCGTCAGGGTCGGTGAGCGTGCCGCTGATGTAGCCGGTCATCGAGGTGAAGTCCGCGCCTGTCGCGGCCAGGGCGTTGATGTCCTTGTCTGTCCAACTCCAGATTTCGGCGCTGAAACCGAGGGCATGAATGCGTTTGACCCGCTCCACGAACGGCAGGTCCAGGAACACCATCTCGGCACTGACCGCCAGCTTGAACGGGATCACAGGCTCACCGCCGTGCCTTGCTCGTAGGATTCGATACACGCGCGGGCAATCGCCAGGGCGGCGCGGGCATCTTCGCCACTGGCCAGGGGTTTGGCACCGCTGCGCAGGCAGTCGACAAAGTGGTTGAGCTCGGCGATGTAGGCGTCGCGCAACAGGTCAGTGTCCAGGCGTTGGGTGTCGGCCTGGATGCCTTGGGCCTGGTAGCGCACCAGGTCGGATGCCTGCACGCCGCCCATGGTCAGCATGCCGGCGCTGCCGAACACTTCACCGCGTACATCGTAGCCATACACGGCCTGGAAGCTGGCTTCGGCGGTGGCAATCGCACCGTTATCGAAGCGGATCGTGACCACGGCGGTGTCGAGCAAGCCTCGGCTTTTGTATTGCGGGGCGATCAGCGCGTCGGCCATCACCTGCACCTGCACCGCTTCGGCACCGGGGTTGAGGTAGCGCAGGGTGTCGAAGTCGTGGATCAGGGTTTCCAGGAAAATCACCCATTGCGGTGAGGCGCCAGGGTTGTTCAGCGCCGGGTCGCGGGTCAGTGAGCGCAGCAACTGCGGGGTGCCGATGCGTCCTGCGGCAACATCAAGGTGAGCGCTGCGAAAGCTCTTGGCGAAGCGACGGTTGAAGCCGACCTGCAGGATCACACGGGCATCGGCCGCGGCGGCGATGGCGCGGTCGGCTTCATCGAGGGTGATGGCCATGGGTTTCTCGCAGAAAATCCCCTTGCCGGCGCGGGCGGCGCTGATCACCAGTTCG
>NZ_CVTO01000039.1:0-7726 GCF_900004715.1 Pseudomonas sp. 24 E 13 | reverse complement strand
GCTCACTCGCCGGAACGCCCAGGGCGTCGAGGCCGGCATTGAAGCTTTCGAAGGTAGCGCCACTGTCCAGGGTGCTGAGCAACAGCTCTTCGGCCTGCTCAAACCAGGCATCCGGCCCGCCGACCAGAGACGCGGGGTTGGTGTCGTGGTCGAGCAACACCACCACGGCCAGCGGGAAATACCGCCCGACCCGGTCGATACTCGGCATCACCACACCTGCCGCCGCATCCGGTCCGCACACCCCGGGCGCCAGCACAAAACGCCACAGCGGGCTGACCAGGTAAGCGTTGAGCCAGTCACCGCCCAGGCTGTTCTGGCTGGCGAGCAGCCCCGCCGCCAGCCAGCTGTCCCAAGGGCCGATAAAACTCTGGGGCAAGGCGCGGCTGACAAAGTCACCGCGACTGGCCAACTTGCCGTAGAAACCCAGCGTCGTCATAGCCGCTCCGGCAGGCTGAAGCCGCTGAGCACGCGGCTCTTGAACGGGTTGAAAGCGCTGTTGGCGCGCAATTCGTAGGCGATGCTCGCGCCGTCGACCCGCAGGCGCAGGTTGAAACGGTCCGGCGAGTTGCCGGGGGTGAGGTCCGATTGCTCCAGCAGGCGGAACCAGGCCCACGGGCCGTCCAGCGTCACACCGGAACGCCCGCTGGCCGACGGCGGCATGATGGAAATACGCACCACGCCAATGCTGCCGGGGTTCGGCCATTGCATCGCCACTGGGCGACTCGGGCCGTGGTCGTAGCTCAGTTGCTGGCCGTCGAGGTCCAGCAGGAATTGGGTGATGGTCGGGTCCATCGACACCGGCTTGAGTTCGAAGCGCACGACAGGTTGCGTGCCGCCAGACCTGAAGAACGCATCACGAATAGCCGCCGCGCGCTGGAAGGTTTGCAGCACGCCCGGTGCGATACCGAGCTTCTGCGCCGCTCCCGGCTGCCAGCGCCAGGTCTGCGCCGAGGTGTCCACATAGGACTGCAGGTACTTGCGGAAGTAGTTATCCATCACCCCGCCGACGCCGAAGAACTGGCCGAAGTCATCCAGGGTCGCGTCCCGCGCACTGCCGGGCGACATCGGGTAGCGCCCGGCCAGGGACTGGCGATACACGTTGACCACTTCGCTGGCCCAGGCCGCGTTCAGCTGGTTACGCACCCCGCCCATCATGCTGTTGGTGGTGGAATTGACCACCGACTTGACCATGCCCTGCACCAGCGGCGGTTGGCGCTCGGCATTCAGGCTGACCCGCGTGGCCGCAGCCGCCGCCTGGTTCTTCGCTTCGCCAAGCAACGCATCGCCGCTGGCACCGACCATTGCACTGACCTGCACATACAGCGCATTCATATCCGCCAGCAGGCCGTCGATAGCCGCCGGCTCGCCTTCGTTTTTACTGACGATGCCGTTGAGTTCGGCAAAGTGCGCGGTGACCGGATCATCCGCCGCTGCGGGCGCGCTGGCGCTCGGTTGCTCCTGGCCCAGCAGGCTGCCCAGACGCTCCTTGAGCTTGTCGACGCCGCCCTCCACCGGCACGCCCTTGGCGGCCAACTGGCGTTCTTCGGCCTGCAGGTCAGTTTCCTTTGCCACCGCCACCAACAGTTTCTTCAACGGCGAGGTGGGGCCGGAAATCACCCGCAGCACATCGGCCGCCTGGGCCACGCTGGTGATCGGCACAAAGTCGATGTCGGCGAGCAACGCGTCCCACTGGCGCTCATAGTCCTGGAAATACAGGCGGCGCACATCGGCGGCCAGGCTGACCACGTTCTGCTGGTCGGCCTGTGCCTGGCCCAGTACCCACTGCTCTTCAGCCAGGGTGCCGGTCTGGTTCAGGCTGCTCAGCAAGAACGCCTGGCGATAGCCCTTGGCGGTGAAAAACCCGCTCAACGGCTCGCCCAACGGCTTGCCGCTCTTGCGACTGAACACCAGCGCGGCATCACGGCCGGCCGCTTCGTTGAGGCGAAAGTCCGGTACCCCTTCAGGCAGTTTCTGGCGCTTGACCCGGTCGTAGACACGCTGGGCCACCGGCAGTTGTTGCAGTTGGCGGCGCAGGTCGTCGATCAGGCGTGGGTCAAGACGCGCATTCGGTGGGTGACGGTCAAACAGTGCCTGCAAGTGCCCGGTCAAGGCCTGGCGCTGATCGGCCGGCAGATCGCGTGGCAGGTTGCGGTCCCAGTCGAGGGCGATCCAGGCCTTGATGAAGTCCGGGTCGTAATGCTCGTTGTCGGCCAGCATCAGGTAGGCCTTGAGGCCTTCGTAGAGGAAGTCCGAGTTGCCGCCGCCGTGCAGTTGCTCTTCGATGCGCGTGACCAGGCGCGGGGCGAAGACCGCGATCAGCAACTTGCGATAGACGCTTGCAGATTCGGCTTCGAGCATGTCGCCCTGGTACAGCCCCAGCCCCTCTGACCAGCTTGGCGAATCCCCGGCCAGGTGCTTGACCGCGTTGAGCAAGGGCAGCACGGCCACTACGTCACGCTGCGCCGGGCTCAGGTTCTGCACGGTCTGGCCCAGGGGTGAGACCTTCTGATCGACCTGGGCGATATACGCCTGGTTGGCGCGATAACTCACCCACCACAGGCTGCTGACCACCACCACCAAGGCCACCGTGGCCGCGAGAACACCCCGGGCGAGCCACTTGCGGCGCCGCTCGACTTTCGGGTTCACCCCGACCAGGCCACGTTCGGCAAAGGCCACGGCGGTGAAGAGTTTTTCGATGAAGTAACTGCGCCCGGTGCCGCTCTGGCGCGCCAGGTGCTGGCGGTCCAGGTTCATGCTCTGGGCCATGGTGCCGATCAGGCGGTCAATCGGGCTGCCTTCCTGGGTACCGCTGGTGAAGTACACGCCGCGCAGCAGCACGCGCTCTTCAAAGGCATTGGGTTTGAATACGCCCTCGAGGAAACTCTGCAGACAGTCCTTCAAGGCGCCCAATTGCTGCGGGAAACCGTAGATCAGGTCGCGCCGCGCCGGGTCGCGTTCCTGTTGCAGGCGTTCGACCAGGCGTTCGTTGAGGCGCTGTTCCAGACCGGCGAATTCGCTTTGCAGGTGCACCAGCGGGCTGTCGCTGTGCTTGCCGTCGTCCAGGGCAAAGGTCATGCCCCACACCTGGGCGCGCTCTTCCTTGCTCAGGTTGTCGAAGAACTCCATGAAACCCGGCACCAGGTCGAGCTTGGTCAGCATCAGGTAGATCGGGAAACGCACGCCCAGTTGGGTGTACAGCTCCTGGATGCGCAGGCGAATCGCAGCGGCATGGGCGGCGCGCTCGGCGTCTGTACCCAGCAGCAGGTCCGACAGGCTGATGGCGATGAAGGCGCCGTCGATGGGTCGACGCGAGCGCTGTTTTTTCAGCAGGTCGAGAAAGCCCAGCCACGCGGCTTTATCCACTGTGGAGTTGCTGTCCTGGGTGGTGTATCGGCCGGCAGTGTCGAGCAGCACGGCCTGGTCGGTAAACCACCAGTCGCAGTTGCGCGTGCCGCCGACGCCGCGCACCGCACCGGCGCCCAATTGCGCCGCCAGCGGGAAGTGCAGCCCGGAATTGACCAGTGCGGTGGTCTTGCCCGAACCCGGCGGGCCGATGATCACGTACCACGGCAGCTCGTACAGATTGCGGCGTTCATCGCCGCCGAGCTTGGCTTTCTTGAGCAGCGTCAGGGCTTCGTCCATGCGCTGGCGCAGGGTCGAGAGCTCTTCGGCGGTGGCCACGCTGTTGGGGTCGGCCGGGGTTTCGGCGGCCAGGCTGCGCATCACTTCGGCGGCCTGGCGGCGGGCCTGGATGATGCGCAACACGCGGTAGGCAATCCACAGCGCGAACACCAGGATGATCAGCGCCCAGCGGCGTCCCTCGGGCACCAATACGTCGAGCAACGGCCCGACAAACCAGATGATCAGGCCCAGGGCGATCAACCCCAGCACAGGGATCACCCAGCGAATCATGAAACTGAAAAACGCCTTCACTCGACGCCCTCCGCCAATACGGTGATTTCAACCCGACGATTGCGGGCACGGCCTTCGGCAGTACTGTTGGTCGCCAACGGCTCGGTGTCGCTGCGGCCTTCGGCGCTGAAGCGGTCACCTTGGCCGGTCTTGGCCGCCAGGATCTCCAGCACCGACTTGGCCCGCGCTTCGGACAGCGCCCAATTCGACGGGAAGCGCAACGTCGCAATCGGACGGTTGTCGCTGTGACCGGTGACACGCACCTGACCCTTGACCTTGCGAATGGCGTCGGCGATGCGCAGCATCAGCGGCTGGTAGTCATCGACAATGCTGGAACTGGCGGACGCAAACAGTTCATCACCGCGAATCGTCACCACAGAGCGGTCGACCTTGTCTTCCACGGCCACGCGGCCGGCCTTGATGTCTTCAGCCAGAAAGCCGGCCAGGCGCGGCCGCTCGATCACTTTCGGTTGCGCCACCGGACGGTCGATGGCCTGCACCGGGATCTCGCCCAGGGCATGGATATTCTTGAACACCGGCTCCGCATCCGAGGCCAGCTTCATGCGCAGGCCAAACAGCAGCGCCAGCAACAGCGCCAAGCCAATCGCCACGGCGATCCACGGCGGCATGAATTGCGCCAGGCGATCCCGCGCCACGGTCACGCCGCGCCAGTGCGGCGACAGCTCACGCTCGTGTTCGCCACGGGCACTGCGAATCGCGGCGGCAGTGCGCTCGCGCAAGGCTTCCAATTGACTGCGCCCGTCATTCATCACGCGGTAGCGGCCCTCAAAACCCAGGCACATGCACAAGTAAAGCAGCTCCAGCAGGTACAGGCGCTCCCGTGGGCTTTGCAGGCAATGGTCGAGCAGTTGAAAGACCTTTTCACCGCCCCAGGCTTCGTTGTGCACGGTGATCAGCAAGCTCTGTTTGCCCCAATCGCTGGTACTGCCCCAGGGCGTACTCAGCACGGCTTCGTCCAGGGCGGTGCACAGCGCGTAACGGGCCAGCAGCACCTCATTGCGCGCCACGCCGGCGGCTTCGGCGCGCTCTTCGAACTGGCGCAGATAGGCCAGCAATTGCGCGCGCAAACTGGCCGGCGCCGGGTGCGCGATGGTGTTGCGCAACCGCGTCAGCAAGGCCAGCAACGGGCCGGCGGCACTTTCCAGCGGGTTGAGGCCCTGGCTTTTGCCGGTGAGCATCGGCGCGGCCGGCATCGACAACGGTGCAGGTTCCGCGCGCGCAGGTTCGGGTGCCCGGCCGCCCGGGCGCGGCATGAACTGAGTGCGGTCATCATCATTGGGATGCATCGCGGATTATCCTCGGATCGCCCAGAAGGCCAGGTTCAAGCCCGGGAACTGCCCGGCGATGTGGAAGGCGAAACCGCCGGAATTGCTCAACTGCTGCCAGTGCTCGCTGCCGCGGTCCAGCTCGTAATAGGTGCTGCCCGCGTGATAGGGCAATTGGCGTGGCGCCACCGGCAATGGCAGCAGGCCGATGCCCGGCAATTGCAGGTTGACCATGTCGCGGATGTGCTCCACCGCGCCGACTTTGCTCTGCTGGCCGAAGCGCGCGCGCAGGGTTTCGCCGGGCACGTCGGCGCGTACCACGAGGATGAAACTGGCGCTGTCGAGCAGGGTCTTGTCCGCCAGCATCGCCACATGGATACCGTAGGCTTTCTCCACAATCGGAATCGGCGTGGCCTTGCTGTCGATCAGCATCGACAGCGCCTCACGCAGGGCCGCCATGACCGGCGTGAAGCTCAGGGCCAGGTCGTCGTGCTGGTACTGCGGATATTCCTGGGGACGGCGGCCAGAGGTGGAGAATGTCGAAAACTCACCGGCCAGGCTCACCAGCTCACTGAAGAAACGCTCCGGGTGCAACGGACTCAACTGGCTCACATGCTGGATCAGCGGCTGGGCGCGGTTGACCAGTTGCAGCAGCATGAAGTCAGCGATTTCCGATGCGCCACCGGCACCCGACGCGACCACGCGGCCGGCCAGGGCTTCGCCACGCTGGTGCAGCAGGCCGAGCAGTTCGCTGCGAAAGGCCGTCAGCGGCTTGCTCGCAGCTACATCCAGCACGGGCGGAATGTACGTGTCGTCGAGCACCAGTGCGCGGTCGGCGCGCTTTTCCTTGATGCGCACCAGCCCGATGGCGGCGTAGTCGCTGATGCCGTCCTGGGCGGTCAGCAGCCGCAGGGCGCGGGAACCCACGGCCACCGGCGCGCGGTTTTCGAAGGGCGCGTTGTCGTCGCGCACTTCGCGCACCTGGCTCACATAACGCGCGGCTTCCAACGCCTCGCCTTCATCCACCGTGTCACGCGCACCGGCACGCTTGAGCGGCAGGGCCAGGTACACCAGGCCGTCGCGCAGGCTGTCGTCGATATTCAGCGGACTCGGCGCCAGATCGTCCTGGGGGATATTGAACGGCGTACCGTCAGGCAGCAGGCCACGGGCCGACACGATTGCCAGCTTGCCCTGGGCGAGCAGGCCCTGATCGATCAGCAACTCGGAAAAACCCCAGGCACCCGCGGACAAAGGGCGGCTGCGGGCGTCGATCAGGTTTTCCAGGTAACGGTCATGCTGCTGGAAGTGCTGCGTTCCGATGAACATGCCTTCCGACCAGACCACGCGATTGTTCCAGGACATGGGGGCTCCGATTGCTTGTTATTGGGCTGGGCTGGAGGGGGTAGCCACGACGTCGGCGCGCACCGCACGCACATCGAGGCTGATCTGATATTCGCTGTATTGGCGTGGCGGCACGTTGATGACGGCGCGCCATTGCGCACGGTCCAGCTCGCGGTAGCCCACCAGCAGGCCGATCTGCCGGGTGGCCGGGTCAAGATCGCGCTGAATGCTCAGTTGCTGGCCGGGCTGGATCACCACTTCGTCCTGGTCCAGCAGGTCCAGGCCAAGGGTGGATTGCGCACGGTCAGCCAGGGCGAAGTAGTCGGAGCGCGCGAACGTCGCGGCGTTTTTCAGCTCGAAAATCCGCACCCGCACCGGCGCGGGCTGCCCGCTGGCACCGGGGTTGAGCCCGGCGATCGCGTGAAAATGCAGCTCGACGGCGGCCGTGTCCGCTTCAGCGTCGGCGGCGGTTTCGGGTTTGGTCGCGTCTTTGGCACACGCCGTCAGCAGCAGCGCGGTGGCGGCTGCAAGTAAAAACCTGGGAATCATCCTGCGTCCTCAATGACGTGTTTAGCTATCCGTTTTATCCATTACTGCGACGCGGTTCAGCGTCGCTGTCGTGCACTGTGCGCTTCGTAGGCCCGGCTGAATTCGCGGCCGAACAGGTCCTGGAAATCTTCCTGGGCCTCGCGGGAAATATTGCTGTAGAGCTCGGTGAATTGCTGCCAGTACTGGGCTTGGCGCGAGCCGTTGAAAATACTTGAGAGGCCACCGGGCTTGCCCATGCGTTCCTCCAATTGCGCCGGTTCAAAGCGCAGCAGCAAGTGCTTGAGCGCCGCTTCCACACCCGCCATCACGGCCAGTTGGTGCGCGCGCAGGTCGTCGAAACTGTCACGCACGGCAACGTCCGGCGCCATGAAGGCCGGATTGCCGTGACGAAGCAGCAGCAGTAACGCTTCGTCGGCATTCGGAGCGAATTTCAACGGGTTGTTTTCGGCGGGGCGGATCATGGTTTGCTGCATGCGAAATTCGCCCTTGAGGCTGGCGCGGGCACGCAACACGTCGATCAGGCCTTCGACCATCAGCCGGTAGCTGCGGCCGATGCTTTCCATCTGGGCGCAGGCATCGGCCCGATCCAGACGCAACTGATCGAGGCCGGCACCGCGCAGGAAGGCTTGCAAGAGGTC
>NZ_CVTO01000064.1:0-65439 GCF_900004715.1 Pseudomonas sp. 24 E 13 | reverse complement strand
GAAGAACTGCTCATGCTCGGCCACGCTGACCCCCAGCCGCGCCTGGGCCACGTAGTTGCGAAACGGCGCGGCTTCGGGCAAGTCATCGGCCTGATCCAGCATGAAGGCACGCATCTCCTGGCCCACCACTTCCATGGCGGTATGGTCCAGGGCCAGGTGGTGGAACAGCAGGATCGCCGCGACACGCTGATTGACCGGGTCCTGGGCGTAGACCATGCGCAGCAGCGGCGCCTGGGTGATGTCCAGCCGGTAGTGCCGCGCATCGAAGCGCGCATGCAGTTGTTCGATGATGCCGCCGTCGGCCGGGTCCAGGCTGACGGCCTGCACCACCAGCTGCGCCTGGCGCCACACCACTTGCACCGGGCTGTCCAGGCCTTCCCAGACCACCCCGGTGCGCAGAATGTCGTGGCGCGCCACCACCTGTTGCAGCGCGCCCATGAAAGCGTGCAAGCGCTCAAGGCTGTCGAACGCCATGCGCGATTGCAGCAGGTACGGGTCGCCCTGTTCGGCGCTGATGTGGTGATAGAGGATGCCTTCCTGCAACGGCGCCAGCGGGTAGATATCCTGCACGTTCGCCGCACCGCCCGGCACGTTGGCCACGATGCGTTCAATGGCGGCTGCGTCGAGTTGCACCAGGCTGAGCATCGACGGGTTGATGTGCGTGCAGCCTGCCGGGATGCCATTGGCCGGCACCACGATTTCGCGCCCGCTGCCCACCGCCGCCGCCAATGCCGCGAGGCTAGGCTGGCTGAACAGCACGCGTACATCGGCGCTCAGGCCGACGCGGCGCATGCGCTCGATCAGGCTGACGGCCAGCAACGAATGCCCACCCAGTTCAAAGAAATGATCATGCCGACCGACGCGCTCGAGCTTGAGCACGTCCTGCCAGATCTGCGCCAGCAGGGTTTCCACCTCGCCCTGGGGGGCCTCGTAGGCACGACTGAGCAGGGCCTGCGGGTCTGGCGCGGGCAAGGCCTTGCGGTCCAGCTTGCCGTTGTTGGTCAAGGGTAAATGGGCCAGCGGCATATAGGCCGAGGGCAACATGTAGTCGGGAAGCAGGCCTTGCAGGTGGGCGTGTACCTCATCGATGCCCAGCGCGGCGTCGGCCCAAGTGAAATAGGCCACCAGGCGCTTGTCCCCCGGCACGTCCTCACGGGCCAGCACGGCGACGTCGCGGATGCCCGCGCAGCTCGCCAGACGCGCCTCGATCTCGCCCAGCTCGATACGGAAACCACGGATTTTCACTTGGTCGTCGTTACGCCCAAGGCATTCGAGCAAGCCGTCCACCGACCAACGCCCAAGATCACCCGTGCGGTACATCAAGGCGTGGGGCTGTTCGGAAAACGGGTCGTGCACGAACTTTTCGGCGCTCAGGTCCGGGCGGTTCAAATAGCCCTTGGCCACGCCATCGCCGCCAATGCAGATTTCGCCAGTGATGCCCAGGGGCACCGGCTGCAACTGCGCGTCCAGCACATAGATCTGCGTATTGGAAATGGGCCGCCCCACCGGCACGCTCTCCACGTCATCGGCAAGTGCGCGCACTTCGTAGGTGGTGGCGTAGGTGGTGGTTTCGGTCGGGCCATAGCAATGCACCAGGCGCAGTGCCGGTGCCTGGGCCAGCAGGCTGCGGAAGGCGGCCGGGTCGGCGCGCTCGCCGCCGCACAGCAGAATGCGCAGGCCGGCCAGTGCCTCGGGGATCAGTTGCACATACTGGTTGAACAGCGCGGTGGTGACGAACAACACCGTGGCACCCGCCAGCTCGGCGCCGAATGCCTGCGGGTCGAGCAAGGTAGCGTGGTCGATTACCTGCACCTGCCCACCGTTGAGCAGCGCGCCCCATACATCCATGGTGCTCGCGTCGAACGCCGGGTTCGACGCAAAGGCCACGCGGTCCTGGGCATTGAAGTCGGCGTAGCCGTTATTGATCACCAGCCGGGTAATGCCGCGCTGGGGCACCAGTACGCCTTTGGGCGTGCCGGTGGAGCCGGAGGTGTACATGATGTAGGCCACGCTGTCGGCGGACTGTTCCCGCTCGGGATTGTCGGCCGACAGCCCGTCGAGGTTCAGCCCGGCCAGGTCGTCCAGCACCAGGCGGGCGCCGCTGTCCTGCACCATGAAGGCCTGGCGTTCGGCCGGCGCATTGACGTCCAGCGGCACGTACACCGCCGCGCACTTGAGCACGGCCACTTGGCTGACCACCAGGTCGATGCCGCGCGGCAGCGCCAGGGCCACCGGCTCGCCAGGTTGCACGCCCTGGCCGATCAGGTAGTGGGCCAGGCGATTGGCGCGGCGATTGAGGTCGCGGTAACTCAGGGACAGCTTGCCCTGCACCACCGCCACCGCTTCAGGCCGTGCCAGCGCCTGGGCTTCGAACAGCTGTGCAACGCTCAGATGCGCAGGGTAATCGCGGCGACTGGCGTTGAACTCCACCAGCAGTTGCTGGCGCTCTACCGGCGGTATGATCGACAGCGTTTGCAGCGCGGTGGTCGGCGCCTGTTGCAGGGCCGTCACCAGGTGGCGCAGCGCGGTCAGCATGTAGTCCGCCACGCGCTGCACGTCCAGCGTGGCGATGCCTTGCACGGTGAGGGCAAAGCCTGTGCCCAGATCATCGACGTTGAGCACCAGCGGGTAGTTGCTGCGCTCTTCGGAGCTGAGTACCTGGATGCCGGACGCGGCGAACGGGCTGTCACCCGGCGCTTCATCCGGTGCGCTGTGGCGATAGTTGAGCAAGGTACTGAACAGCGGCAACGACGCCGGCACGCCACTGCAGCGCTGGGCCAGCGACAACGAGGCATGTTCGTGCCCGAGCAATTGCGCCAGGCGTGCGTGGGTGGCGCGCACACCGGCCTGCACGCCCGTGGCGCCGAGGCTGACCCGCAGCGGCAAGGTGTTGATGAACATCCCCAGCGCCCGATCGGCGCCCTCGCCGCCCTGCATGCGCCCCAGCAACACGGTGCCGAACACCACGTCGCGCTGGCCGGACACCTGGCTCAGCACCTGCGCCCAGGCCAGGTGCACCAGGCTCGCGGCACTCACGCCCAACTGCCGCGCCTGTTCGCGCAGGGCCAGGCTCAGCCCCGCCTCCAGCGGCAGATGGGCTTCGACGATGCCGCTGCCGTCGCCATTCACATCCTGCAAGCCGAAGGCCAGGGTCGGCTCGTCGATATCGCCGAGCATCTCGCTGAAGAAAGCTTCGTGCTGCGCCTGACTCACACCGAGGCGCGCCTGGGCCACGTAGTTGCGGTACTGCACCGCGTCGGGCAACTGCGCGCTGCGGCCGCACAGGCTGGCACTCATCTCTTGCACCAGCACGTGCAGGGCGGTGTGGTCGAGCAGGATATGGTGCAACAGCAGGATGCCGACCAGGCGCCCCGCTTCCTCGCTGTACGCCAGGCGCATCAGCGACGCGCGTGACAGGTCCAGGCGATAGTGACGAGGGTCGAAGCGCTGTTGCAGAGACGCCAGGGCATCGTCGCCCGTGGCCTCGACCCGCTCGACCGCCAGGGGTGCCTGGCGCAGCACCACCTGCACCGGTTCATCCAGGCCTTCCCAGAGGATCGCGGTGCGCAGGATGTCGTTGCGCTCGATCACGCTGTGCAGCGCCTGGACAAACCCGTCCACCGCCGTCTGGTCAGCGAAACTGAACTGCACCTGCAACACGTAGGGGTCGCCCTCTGCGGTTGCCAGGTGATGGTAGAGAATCCCGGCCTGCAACGGCGCCAGGCCATAGATGTCCTGCACATTGGCGATGCCGCCGGGTATCGCCTGGATGATGTGGTCGATGGCGGCCTGGTCGAGGTCGACCAGGGGCAGCATGTCCGGGGTGATGGCCGCGCTGTGTTCTTCAATGAGATTGGCCGGCACCTGCACTTCGTGGTGCCCGCCGACCGCCGCCGCCAGTGCCGCCAAGGTCGGCTGGCCGAACAGCACGCGCACATCGGCGCTCAAGTCTACCTGGCGCATGCGCTCGATCAGCTTGACCGCCAACAGCGAGTGGCCGCCGAGCTCGAAGAAATTATCCTCGCGCCCCACGCGGTCGACCTTGAGCAAGTCCTGCCAGAGCGTGGCGATGGTGGTTTCCACCACGCCCTGGGGCGGTGCATAACCGCGCCGGGCCAACGCGTCGGTATCAGGTGCGGGCAAGGCCTTGCGGTCGAGTTTGCCGTTGGTGGTCAGCGGGAACCGCTCCAGCAGCACAAAGGCAGCGGGCACCATGTAATCGGCCAGGCTCTGCAGCAAATGGTCGCGCAAGGCGGCCGCAGTGGGCGCGCCGTCGGCAATTACGTAGGCCACCAGGCGTTTGTCGCCGGGGGTGTCCTCCCGGGCAATCACCACGGCGTCGCGCACGCCGTTGGCGGTGGCCAGGTGGGCCTGGATTTCACCCAGTTCGATACGGAAACCGCGGATCTTCACTTGGTCGTCGTTGCGCCCCAGGTACTCGACGCTGCCGTCGGCCGACAAGCGGCCAAGGTCGCCGGTCTTGTACATGCGCAGGCCGGTGGCCGGGTCGTGCAGGAAGCGTTCGGCGTTGAGCGCGTCACGGTTCAGATAACCGCGCGCCACCCCGGCGCCGCCCACATACAGCTCACCGACCACACCGAACGGCAGCGGCTCGCGCTGTGCGTCAAGGATGTACAACTGCAAGTCCGGAATGCGCACGCCAATCGGGCTTACGCCGACCAACTGCGCATCGGCCGCTTCCAGCGCGCGGTAGGTCACGTGCACGGTGGTTTCGGTGATGCCGTACATGTTCACCAGTTGCGTACCGGCATTCACCGCCCGTGCATACCAGGGTTTGAGCATGCCCGGTTCCAGCGCCTCGCCGCCGAAAATCACCTGGCGCAAGGAATGCGCCTGGTCGCTGTTGCCCTGGGCCGCGATCAACTGGCGGAACGCACTCGGCGTCTGGTTGAGGATGCTGACCGAGGCTTCGCAGAGCAGCGCGTAGCACTCATCCGGTGAACGGCTGACCAGTTGCGGCACGATCAGCAACTGGCCGCCGTGCATCAGCGCACCCCAGATTTCCCACACGGAAAAGTCGAACGCGAAGGAATGGAACAGCGCCCACACGTCGTGCTGGTTGAAGCCGAACCAGTGCTGGGTGGCGCTGAACAGGCGCGCCACCTGGCGGTGTTCGATCATCACGCCCTTGGGCTGGCCGGTGGAACCGGAGGTGTAGATGACATAGGCCAGGTTGGCCGGGCTCAGGTGCAGGCACGGATTGACCGTGGCCTGTTGGTGCAGGGCGTCGAGGTCGATCTGCGCCAGGTTGCCCACCAAGTGCCGGGTGTCGGCTTGCACCAGCACCGCCACCGGCGCGCTGTCGCCCAGGGTGTAGGCGATGCGTTCCTGCGGGTACGCCGGGTCGATCGGCACATAACCGGCACCGGCCTTGAGGATGCCGAGCAGGCCGATGATCATCTGCGGGCCGCGCTCCACGCAGATCGCCACGCGCGCGTCGGGGCGCACGCCCTGGGCCAGCAGCGCATGGGCGACCTGGTTGGCGCGCTCGTTGAGTTCACGGTAGGTCAGGCAGCGTTGTTCGAAACGCACGGCAATCGCGTCGGGGCGGGTGGCGGCGTGGGCTTCGACTTGCTGGTGGATCAGGGCGGTGTCGGCGTAGTGCGCGGGGCTTTGGTTTACGGAGCTTTGGTTTACGGAGCTTTGGTTTACGGAGCTTTGGTTCAGGCGGTGCAGCAAGGTATGGCGTTCGGAGTCAGGCAGGATGTTCAGGCCGCTGAGCGGCATATCCGGTCGCTGTTCAAGCGCATCGGCCAGACTTTCCAGCGCCGTGTGCAGATAACCGGCCACGCGTTGCGCGCTGATGGACGCATCGACCATCACCGTCAGCGCAAAGTCTTCACCCAGGTCATCGACGTTGACCGTCAGCGGGTAGTTGGTGCGCTCTTCGGCGCCGAGCACCTGGATACCTTCGGCCACGTCGATCACCGCGTGCATGTCGCTGGCGGCGCTGTGACGGTAATTGAGCATCGCACTGAACAGCGGCGCCGGCGCCGCCACCCCGCTGCAACGCTGGGCCAGCGCCAGGGACGCGTGCTCGTGCTCAAGCAAGGTGGTGAGGCGTTCGTGGGTAGCCTTGATTGCGGCGCGCACGCCTTGCTCGCCGACATCCACGCGCAGCGGCAAGGTATTGATGAACATGCCCAACGCGCGTTCACCGCCCTCGCCCGCGCCCAGGCGGCCGAGCATCACGGTGCCGAACACCACCGACTCCCGGCCCGACACCACCCCCAGCACCCGGGCCAACGCCAGGTGCATCAGGCTTGCCACACCGACGCCCAATGGACGCGCCAGGCTGCGCAGGCGCAGGCTGAGGGCATGCTCAACCGGCAGGCGCGCTTCGTCGATGCCCAGGCCATCGCCCTGCACGTCCTGCAGGCCGAAGGGCAACGTTGGCTCGTCGATGTCGGCGAGCATGTCGCGGAAGAAGGCTTCGTGGGCCTGCTCGCTCACGCCATGGCGCACCTGGGCGATATAGCTGCGAAACGCTACCGGCGGCGCGGCCTGCGCCTGCTTGCCGGCGAGGTACAACTGGATTTCCTCGCGCACCCCATCGAGGGCGGTGTGATCGAGGATGGTGTGATGAAACAGCAGCATCGCCACCACGCGTTCGTTGGCCGGGTCGTCGGCGAACACCAGGCGCAGCAACGGCGCCTGGCCCAGGTCCATGCGATAGGTGCGCGCATCGTAGCGTGCGAGCAGTTGGGCCAGGCGGTCGGCACCGTCCAGATGCGCCTCTTCACAGGCCAGGGTTGCCTTGCGCCACACCACCTGCAACGGCTCGTCGAGGCGCTCCCAGGCCATCGACGTGCGCAGGATATCGTGGCGATCAATCACCCATTGCAACGCCTGGGCAAAGCTGTTCAGACGTGCGCGGCTGTCGAACACGAACTGCGCGTGCAGCACGTAGGGGTCGCCCTGCTGTGCGCGAAGATGGTGGTAGAGCATGCCTTCCTGAAGCGGCGCCAGGGGGTAGATATCCTGCACATTCGCCGCACCGCCGGGGATCGCCGCGACGATGCGGTCGATGGCCGGCTGGTCGAGCGTGACCAGGGGCAGCATGTCCGGGGTGATGCCATAAGCCGGGCTCGACCAGTCGCCGCCATGCGCCGCGACCCACTCAAGCAGTTGGGGTTTATGCGCGATCAGTTGGTCCCACAGCGCGTCATCCAGCGCGTCGTCATCGCCCAGGACGATCAGGTCGCCCTCTTCCGTCTGCAGACGGATCGCATGGGTGGAAATCGCTGCCAGTAATTCGCTGAACTGCATGGGGAAACCCGCCTGATAAGTCACGGTTGAAAAGAATGTCCGTATTCCGTTGTGCCGCTTGAATCGGCTGCTCTGCGCCCTGAAAAAACAACGGGCGCAGCCGGGGGCCTGGAGAGGCTTCCGGCAGGCTTGGAAAATTAAGGGATTTGCGGGGCGGGGGGTGACATGGGAAGCGGGGACAAGGGAAATGGGGAATGGTTCCGGGTTGGTTGAGGGCCAATACTGATCCGGTGGTGTGAGAGCCATTTTTGAGCGTCGTTTCCCACACCTGCATCGCCTGCTGGACATGCATTGTTAAAGGCCAGCAAGCCATATCCCTTTAATTTGCAGGACGTTTCCTAGACAATCCTTCGGCCTTGCGCCTGCTCAATTCACTGGCTAGCCTTCGCTTCGTCGCTGCATATCAGCGATCGGGTGTGGAAACCCGGGAATGAGTAGGCGTCATGATCGTATGCAAACGCTCAATGGCGGCTGTACGCGGGCAGACTTCGGTCTGACTGGGTCCTACTCCCCGGTTTCCACCCCGCGTATGGCTGCCACCCAATCTGCCGTGTGGAAACGGCACCGGATGGCGCCCCAACCGAGTAGGAGCTATATCCATGAGCAAAATCGTCCCCGATCCACCCTATCCTGTTTTTGTTGCCCACGAAGACCTGAGCTTCGAAGACGCCATCGCCAACATTTCCTCGCTGCTACGCTGCGCCGCCACCACGGCCACCGAAACCGCCGAAGGCCTCAAAGGCACCCGGCGCGACATGGCCTGTTCGACCGCGCACTTGATCGACATGGCCCGCACCCTCGCCGACCGCGCACTGGATTGCCTGCAACCCGGCCCCGCCAGCACCCCATAACCCATGTGGGAGGGGGCTTGCCCCCGATGCGGTGGGCCAGCCAATTAATCCGTATCTGACCCACCGTCATCGGGAGCAAGCCCCATCCCACATTTGGCCTGTGTCGCCTGATCTTGAGCGACATGGCCCGCTCCCTCGCCGACCGCGCGCTGGATTGCCTGCAACCCGGCCCCGCCAGCAACCCATAACCCATGTGGGAGGGGGCTTGCCCCCGATGCGGTGGGTCAGCCAATTAATCCGTATCTGACCCACCGTCATCGGGGGCAAGCTTTCGGCTGCAAAAGCTGGATGAGGATAACGGCCCACTGCAACGCAAGCTGGCGCCAGGTGCCGACGGCGAAGCGCGCCAGACGTTGACTGAAGCGCAATTTCGCTGGGCCTCCAATGAGGATGCAATGGCCACCGAAAAGCTGGCCGAAGGGATTCGTCAGTTTGCCAGGGACCAGGAAAAGCTTGAGGCGGTACTGGCTGCGCTGTGAAGCAGCAAGATCAGAAGCAGTCAAAAAGTGCAGGAGGGAGCCCGCCCCCTCCTGCATTTGGCCAGCAGGCATCAGTTCGCCGGGCGATCATCCAACGCGCGCGCGGCCAACGCCCCCAGCACCCCACCGGCGATTGGCGCCAGCCAGAACAACCAGAGCTGTGACAGGTATTGCCCCCCGGCAAACAATGCCGGCCCGGTGCTTCGCGCGGGGTTGACCGACGTGTTGGTCACCGGGATCAGCACCAGGTGGATCAGGGTCAATGCCAGGCCGATGGCGATAGGCGCAAATCCGGCCACCGCGCCCGGCGCCGTGACGCGCATGATGATCAACACAAAAAAGAACGTGGCAATCAGCTCGGCCAGGGCGGCGGCCTTCATGTCGAAGTGGCCGGGACTCAACGGTCCATAGCCGTTGGCGGCGAATCCACCCGGCTCGAAACCGGGCTGGCCTTTGGCGATCAAGTACAGCGCCGCGGCAGCCACAATGGCCCCGCTGACCTGTGCCGCGATGTAAGGCAGCACATCAGCACCGCGCACGCGACGCCCGGCCCACAGACCAATAGTCACCGCCGGATTGAAATGCCCACCGCTGATACCGCCCACCGCATAGGCCATGGTCAATACCGTCAGACCAAATGCCAGCGACACCCCGGCAAAACCAATGCCCAACTGTGGAAACGCCGCCGCCAGAATGGCACTGCCACACCCGCAGAAAGTCAGCCAGAAGGTCCCCATAAGCTCTGCGATCAAACGCTTTTGCACAATCGACTCCATTGCTGTTCATGCCGTCACCACGGGAGGTGGGCGGTCCCGCGAGACGGTAGCAATGGGCATTGATGGCTCCTGTAGGAATTGTCCGGTTTTAGTCAGGCGCCGGATCAGCGATGTCCGGTGTCTGGGCAAACTATCCAAATCTGTAGCACCGGTGGATACGCTGTTGGTTTTGTGTGGGAGGGGCTTGCCCGACTAGGGAGAGTCAGCAAGTGCATCAGTGACTGACACACCGCCATCGGGGGCAAGCCCCCTCCCACATTTGGACCCAGGTGTATCAGATGGATAACCGTCGATTCAGCCCTGCACCACCCCCGTCCCAAACCGCCGAATCGCCAGGCAATACCCCACCAGCGCCAGCCCCGCCAGCAACCCGCCCGCCGCGCCGATCCAGGCGAAGCCGAAGTGGCTGCCGACCCAACTGCCCATCAACGCACCGCCGCCGATGCCGATGTTGTAGATGCCGGAAAACATCGCCATGGCCACGTCGGTGGCGTCGGGTGCCAGCACCAGCACTTTGGACTGCATCGCCAGGCCGAAGCCCATGATCGCCATGCCCCAGAACACACTCAGGCCCACCAGATAGGACTCGGCGCCGCTCAACGGCAACATCAGTGCCAGGCAGGCCGCAAGCAGGAACACGCTGCTGACCACGAAGACGTGCGGGTTGAAGCGATGCACCAGGCTGAACAGCAGCGAGCCGATGATGCCGGCGCCGCCGAACACCAGCAGGATCAGGGTGACCGCACTGCCACCCAGGCCGGCAACGCCTTCGACGAAGGGTTCGATGTAGCTGTAGGCGGTGAACTGGGCGGTGACGGTCATCGCAGTGAGCACGTAGAGCGCCACCAGTGCCGGGCGCTTGAACAGCAGCGGCAGGCTGCGCAGGGAGCCGGAGTTCTGGCTCGGCAACGGCGGCAAGGTGCGCCACAGCCAGAACACCAGCGCGGCGGCGAACGCGGCAATCACCAGGAAGGTGGTGCGCCAGCCCATGGCCTCGCCCAGCAGGCGGCCCAGGGGAATACCGAGCACCATCGCCAGGGACGTACCGGTGGCGAGCAGGCCCAGGGCCTGCACTTGCTTGCCCTGGGGTGCCAGGCGCACCGCCAGGGAGGCGGTGATCGACCAGAACAGCGCATGGGCCAGGGCGATGCCGATCCGGCTGACCATCAAGAGGCCGAAACTGGTGGCCACGCTGGACAGGATATGACTGACGATAAACAGGCCGAACAGCACGATAAGCAATTTGCGCCGTTCGACGTTACGCGTGAGCAGCATCACCGGCAGCGACGTCAGCGACACGATCCACGCATAGATAGTAAGCATCAGGCCGACGCTGGCCACGGGCATGTCAAAGCTGGCGCCGATGGCGCTGAGCAGGCCGACCGGCACGAATTCGGTGGTATTGAACACGAAGGCGGCCAACGCCAGGGCGATGACCGGTTGCCAATTGGCTTGGGGGGTTGCGGCTGAAAGGCTCATTGCGGGGCGAGGTACTCTGGCAGTGATCAAACGGCCGCGCAGGACACGCGGGGCCGTTGAGCATTCTATAGGTTTCTCGCGGCGCTGTTGGCCCTGATCCTGCCCGGTTATCGCATGACGGGTCAGCGCGGCTGCCTGAACGCCGGGTTGAATCGGCCTGATCAGCCCCGGCTCACGGATCCACCTGCGTCATCAACTCGGGAATGCTTTCCGGGCGCCTGGCATAGCGCTGGGCCAAGGCCGCGCACACCATCAACTGGATCTGATGAAACAGCATCAGCGGCAGGATCAGCACACCCATGCTCGCCCCGGCGAACAACACCTGGGCCATCGGCACGCCGGTGGCCAGGCTTTTCTTCGAGCCGCAGAACAGGATGGTGATGCGGTCTTCCTGGCTGAAGCCGAACGCCTTGCCCAGCAGCGCGGAGGCCACCAGCACCAGCGCCAGCAACACGCAGCACGCCAGCACCAGGCCGCCCAGCTCCCACAGCGGAATCTGGTGCCAGATGCCTTCGTTGACCGCCTCACTGAAAGCGCCGTAGACCACCAGCAGGATCGAGCCCTGGTCGACGAACTTGAGCCAGGACTTGTTGCGGCCAACCCAGTCACCGATCCAGCGCCGGGCGATCTGGCCGGCGACGAACGGCAGCAGTAACTGCACGCTGATCTTCAGGATCGCGTCGACGGTGGAGCCGCCATCACCGTGCACATTGAGCAGCAGGGTCACCAGCAAGGGCGTGAGAAAGATGCCGAACAGGCTCGAGGCCGCCGCGCTGCAGATGGCCGCCGGAATATTGCCGCGCGCCAGGGAGGTGAAGGCAATCGCCGATTGCACGGTGGCCGGCAGCGCGCAGAGGTAGAGCATGCCCATATACAGGTCGTTGCCGATCAGCGGCGACAGCAGCGGCTTGAGCGCCAGGCCCAGCAGCGGGAACAGCACGAAAGTCAGGCTGAACACCAGCAGATGCAAACGCCAGTGCCCCGCCCCGGCGACGATGGCCTGGCGCGACAGTTTGGCGCCGTGCAGGAAAAACAGCAGCGCGATAGCAAGGTTGGTGACCCAGCCGAAGGCCACGGCGGTCTGGCCGCTGGCCGGCAGCAGGGAGGCGAGGATCACCGTGGCGATCAGGGCCAGGGTGAAGTTATCGGGCAGGAAACGCGGACGGGTCATAATCAAATCTTCCAGGGGTTGCCAAGCGCATGGGGCGACTCTAACGTAACGTCCTATTACCGACTAACGCCAATGAGCCAGTAAATGCCGCCTAAAGGACAGCACAAAACCGTCCGACGCACGATTCCCGGGCTGTCCAGCCTGCCGCGAGCGGTGTATGGGCGCACCGAATCGTTGCCTGATCGTGCGCTGACGCGGCGGCACAGCCATCCGTGGGTGCAGTTGTCCTACGCCATTTCCGGGGTGCTGGAGATCCAGACCAGTGCCGGCCGCTTCGTCGCACCGCCCCAGCGTGCGGTGTGGATTCCGGCGGGCATGCCGCACCGCGTCTACAGCGCGCCCCACACCGAGATGCGCAGCCTGTACCTGGATTGCAGCGTCACGGCGTGGGCGGCCGGGCACTGTCACGTGCTGGAGGTGAGCAGCCTGTTGCGCGAGTTGATCCGCAGCTTCAGCGAACGGCCGGCGGACTATGCCGAAGATGGCCCCGATGGCCGCCTGGCCCAGGTGATACTCGACCAACTCGCCGCCGCGCCCCAGGTGGACTTGATGCTACCCCTGCCCCATGACGCCCGCTTGCGGCAGATCTACCGCAGCCTGCACCTGCATCCGGAGCAGCAGACCACCCTGGGGGATTGGAGCCGCAAGCTGGGGATCAGCGAAAAAACCCTCAGCCGCTTGTTTCTGAGTGACACCGGGCTGACCTTCCGCGCGTGGCGCCAGCGCCTGCGCCTGCTGAGCGCCCTGCCCGCCCTGGAGCAAGGCGAGCGGGTAACGGACGTGGCGCTGGGCTGTGGTTATGAATCGACGTCGGCGTTCATCAACGCGTTTCGCCAGCAATTCGACGCCACGCCGGGGGAGTTTTTCCGTTGAGGATTGGCCCGCCCACTGCAAAAAATCCCCAAACGCGCGCTCGGCTGGTATTGTGCCGCGCTTTGGAACACCGCTACCGACTTGCGAGGAATGGACGTTGAACACTGACGAAAAAATGACCGGGGACCTGTTCGAGGTCGATAAGCGCCTGTCACTCAAACCCGTGGTGGACTTCAACGCCTACCTGCGCGACGCGTTTGGCGACGGCCCCTGCACCTGCATACGCTGCACCGCCAGCGGTGGCGATGAAACCGGCTACGGCTTCCAGCACACGTTCAACTTCGACGGCAAGCCGATGCACCGTCGCTTTGCTTCGACAGCGGGCAGTGATGTGCTGATGGTGCTGAAAAAGGCCTGGTTGTCGTACACCAAGGCCGAGCTGCCGCTCAGTGGTGTGTTGGCGCTGGAGACGGTAAAGGAGTTTGTCGAGCCGCAGTTGCACAAGCGCGTGGCGCCACTGCTGTTGGCCAGTGGGTTGGTCAAGGATGTGGACGGCCAATTGCACATTCAGCCACAAGCATCGAATTGAACGCACTTCAAATGTGGGAGGGGGCTTGCCCCCGATGGCGGTGGGCCAGCTAAGCATTGCTTGCCTGACACACTGCTATCGGGGGCAAGCCCCCTCCCACATTGGTTTTGTATTCGCCGATTAAAAACCGGGGACGCCTTGCATGCGGAGCTCGGGAGACAGTTCTTCCAGCGGCTCGGTCAGCGGCCGTTCGCTCATCCCCGGCAGCAGAATAACCTTGCGGCATTCCTCCTCGGCTTTATCAAACAGTTCATAGCCCCGCGCGGCCTGTTCCAGAGACAGTCGATGGGTAACGATTGCCTCGGGATTCAAATGCCCGAGTTCAATGTGCTCAAGTAATTCCGGCAAGTAGCGCTGCACGTGGGTCTGGCCCATCTTGAAGGTCAGGCCCTTGTCGAACGCATCGCCAAACATGAAGCCATGGATAAAGCCGGCATACACCCCGGCCACGCTGACCACCCCGCCACGGCGCACGGCCGCGATGCACTGGCGCAGGGCCTTGCCGCTGCTGCCTTCGATCTTCAAGGTGGTGAGGATGGTTTCGGTGGTGCTGCCCTTGGCTTCAAAACCCACCGCATCCACCACGCCGTCGACGCCGCGCATGCCGGCGGTCTGGCGGATGATGGTGTCGGCCGGGTCGTCGTCCTCTTCAAAGTTGATCGGGATCACGCCATACATCTTTTGTGCGTAGGCCAGGCGATAGGGATGATCGTCGACCATGAAAATTTGCTCTGCACCGAGCATCTGCGCGCACGCCGCGCTGAGCAGACCCACGGGGCCGGCGCCATAGATCGCCACGCTTGCGCCTTTGCCGATACCGGCATTGGTCACCGCCTGCCAGGCCGTGGGCAGGATGTCGGAGAGAAACAACACCTTTTCATCCGCCAGCAACCCAGGCACCTTGAACGGCCCGGCATTGGCCTTGGGCACCCGCACCAGCTCCGCTTGGCCACCGGGGATGCCGCCGTACAGGCGGCTGTAGCCGAACAACGCGGCACCCGATGGGATCGCCTTTTTATTCAGGATTGCGCCACGCCCGTCGTTGGTGGTTTCGCAGGCGGCGTACTGCTGCAACTGACAGAAAAAACAGTCGCCACAGGCGATCACGAAGGGGATCACCACGCGGTCACCGCGCTGCACCGCCGTGACCGCCGGGCCGGTTTCTTCGACGATGCCCATGAACTCATGCCCGAAGATATCGCCGTGCTCCACCGTGGGGATCTTGCCCCGGTACAGGTGCAGGTCCGAGCCGCAGATCGCGGTGGCGGTGACGCGCAAGATGATGTCGTCGGGTTGCTCAATGATCGGGTCAGGGACGGTATCGACCTGGACTTTATGGGCGCCTTGGTAGGTCATCGCGCGCATGGGCTGCACTCCTGTGATAGGGACTTACTAGTTAAGGGCACGCCCCGCGCCGGGTGTTCCATCACCGTGTGGCGGTAAGCGATAAATGGTCGTTCAGCGCAGGCGCGTGACCGTGAGCGCCACCACGGCGATCCGCTCGACGCGCTCATACCCTGGCTTGTCGAGTTCTTCGCCGAAGACGTCCGGGTCCAGCTCACGGTAGGTCCAACCATAGGCATCGCTGGCCAGCAACGGCTTGACCGCGTCCAGGAACGGATCGCCGCCGGCCACCATCGCCACGCCGGTATACAGCAGCAGGCTACCGCCAACGGCCAGGCGCCCGAGGGATTCGCCGGCGATGCGCACCGACAACTGCTCGCCCAACGCACCACCGCCATGGCGATAGGCGCGCTGGCGGTCGTCATTCATGTACGGCGGGTTGGCGACGATCAGGTCGAATTCGCCTTCGACGCTGGTCAGCACGTCACTCTGGTAGACACTCACATTCGCGAGGCCCGCCAACTCGGCATTCACCGCAGTCAGGCGCAGGGCGCGCGGGTTGATGTCCACCGCGAGCACCTCGGCGTCATGCCGCGCATGGGCAACCACCAGCGCACCGACCCCCGCCCCGCAGCCAATGTCCACCGCACGCTTGAGCGGCTCGAAGCGCTGCTGCAAATGGGCTTCGATTACCTGGGCGAATCGATAGCTGTCAGGGCCGAAAAACACTGCGTCCGATTCCACGGTGGGATAAGGCGAATGGGCAAACAACAGGTCACCCAGGCTCGACCAGCGCACGCTGCTGCGCCACAGCGCGTCGTGTTTTTCAATCACTCCGGCCTGCTGCAGCTCTTCACGAAAGGCCTCGGGCAGCAGGTCGTTGTCGAACGGCATGGACCAGCCGAACACATCGCGCAGGTTCATCGCCAGCGGGGTCGACAAGCGCCGGAACACGCGCTCGTGGGTCAGTGGTGTCGGGGTGATAAAACGGTAACCGCTCTCCTTCAAGCCTCGGCCAAGGTTGAGCAGGGCACGATCAGCCAGTTGTTGTGCAGACATGGACAGATTTCCTTAGCGCAGACGCGCGCGCAGTTGGATAAAACGGCGGGTGGCATACAACCCGGCAGGGCTGCAGTGGCGCCGCGCCGACATCCACGGGATCAGCGCGCCCAGTTGCTGCTCATCGGGCAGGCTCCAGAGTGATTCGACGAGGGCCTGGGTATCCGGATCAGCCGGGCGGTGCTGTTCGCGGCTGAAACGGCTGCCGCGCCCCGGTCGTACCGGGGCCACACGCTGGGTGCCGATCCAGTCACCGGCGATCCAGTCATGCAGCATCTGTTTTTCATAGCCGCTGAACACCCCGAACATCGCCGCGCCCGCGCCTTCGATCAACTGCCAGAAGCGGCTCTCGGCGGGGTCCTGGTTGCGTTTGATCCAACCCTTTTCCTCCATCGCCCTGAGGAATTCCCCCATCTGCCCGGGCTTGGCCAGCCACTGATTGACTGTCTTGCCTTCGAAGCGGCAGTAGTCCGAATGCATATGCTGGCCAAAGCTGCGCTTGCGTTCGAGCATGGCCATCACTTCATCCTGCAGATCAAAGCCCTCGATGACCGCAGTGGTGCCTGGGCCAAGGTCATTGAGGCGATAGCCGGCGGCGACACGACGGTAGAAGTCTTCCCTGCCCTCCCCCAGCGGCAGCAGGTTGAGTACCGACTGCGCGGCTTTGCTGGCGTGGCCGCTGCTGGCGTTGTCGATGGTCACGTGAAGGGTGAAGTAATAGGGGTCGATGCCCAGCTCGCTCAGTTCGTAGGCAGTGATCAGCAGGTGCAGCGGCAACTGCTCATAGCCCAGGTTGTAGCCGATGATTTCCGGCAGGAACTCCTCGGCACACAGGCCCAGGGCCAGTTGCAATGCGCCTTGCAGATAGTGGCCGTCCTCGAGCCCCGCCTCGCTGTCGGCATCATGCTCGCTGAGCAGCTTGCGATAGATCACCACATGGTTCTGTGCGGCTTCGCCGTCGCCCAACTCTTCAAGGTAAGTGGTCAGCAGGCCGTCGAAGCGCTGATCCTGCCAATAGCGCAGCAGGCCGTAGAGCCACGCACCGTCGACCTGTTTGGTCGGGGCCACGCGTTGCAGCACATACAGCGCGTGCGCCTTGCTGTGGAAGTAGCGGCGCGGCCGGCCTTGCTGGCGTTGCTCCAGGTACTCGGCGTAGGCCTGGGCCACGGCGGCGCAGCGCTGTTCCACCCAGGCCGGCAACTGCTCGGGCACCTCCGGCAGGTCGCTGACGGTCGCTTCCACCTGCGCCAATTGATCCTGCAGGTAGTCACGCGCCACTTGCGTGGCATCCGCAGATTCACCATACAGCTGTTGGTAGACCCGTTGATGGCGGCCCTGGGCCGAGTCTGTGACAGAGGCCGGTTGGCCCGACAGCGCTGTGAGGAGTGTCATGGTGGCAGTTTCCGCAAAGTCCGTTACAACGGGCCAGCCTGCAAGGCGGCCCCGCAAAAGCGCTTGAACCACGCGCCTATAAAATGCAGAGCCTTGGGAGGTGCGGAAAATTCAAATGAGGTTGTTGAAGGGGGGATAAGCGGTCGTGATGCCTGGGTTAGTGGCTTTTCCTACCGATAAGATTTGAGGCGCAGAAAATCAGGGATACTCTTCCCGGGCGTGCAATACGCTGACGATCTCAATGCGCTCTGCGGTGACTCGGTAAACCAGCACGTAATTAGGGTGAACGACGATCTCGCGAGTCCCTGGAACTCGACCGTTCGGATACAAGTACGGATGTTCCGTCAGCGGTAACGGCGCACCTTCAAGGCGGGTTTTGAGGCGTCGGGCGGCGCCAGGGTTGTGGGCTGCGATAAAGGTCACGATATCAATCAGGTCGCTGATGGCTTCATCAAGCCAAACAACGGACAGCATCAGGCATTCGCCCTCTGTTTACGCTCCGCTTCCTGAATGATCGCTTCAACCCTCGCCATGACCTCATCATGCGCGACACCAGGGCCGGGACTGCTCAGGCTTTTTTCGACCTTTTTACGAAACCAGCGATCATGGCTACTCGCCTGTTCTTCGGTTTCAAACTCCGAAACAATTGGGGAAAGTGGAACACCCATCAGATGACCTCCTGTATGAATGCTCAGCAGTCTAGTCGCAACCCGGCATGCTGTCTCGGACCACCAGATGAAATGCAGGCCAGCTTATCCGAGCGGTGAAAATGTGGGAGGGGGCAAGCCCCCTCCCACATTTTTTACATCCTGGGTTGCTGCGTTGTTATTTACGCGCCGCCTCCCACTGTTTGAGCAGGTCGTTGTAGTTCACGGTCTCGCCTTTGGGCTTCTCGTTGGCCAGTTTCGGTTTTGGCGCGCCCGGCTGGTCGAACCAGTATTGCGCGTCACGCTCGGGGTTCATTTTCGGGCCGCACACCGGTTGCACCTTGGAGCGTTCCAGGCGCGTCATGATCGCGTCCTGCTCCTTGGCCAGGTTGTCCAGCGCCTGTTGCGGGGTTTTCTCGCCGCTGGCGGCGGCGGCGATGTTGCTCCACCACAGTTGCGCCAGACGTGGATAGTCCGGCACGTTGGTGCCGGTCGGCGACCACTCGGTGCGCGCCGGGCTGCGGTAGAACTCCACCAGACCGCCGAGTTTGGGGGCCATGTCGGTCATGGCCTGGGAGTTGATATCGGACTCACGAATCGGCGTGAGACCGACGATGGTTTTCTTCAAGGACACGGTTTTGGAGGTGACGAACTGCGCGTAGAGCCAGGCCGCGAGTTTCTGTTTCTCCGGCGTGGACTTGAGGAAGGTCCAGGAACCCACGTCCTGATAGCCCTTCTTCATGCCCTTCTCCCAGTACGGCCCGACCGGCGACGGCGCCATGCGCCATTTCGGCGTGCCGTCGGCGTTCACCACCGGCAGGCCCGGCTTGACCATGTCGGCAGTAAACGCGGTGTACCAGAAGATCTGCTGGGCGATGTTGCCCTGGGACGGCACCGGGCCGGATTCGGAGAAGGTCATGCCCGCCGCTTCCGGTGGCGCATAGGCCTTCATCCAGTCCACATATTTCTGCGTGGCGAACACCGCCGCCGGGCCGTTGGTGTCGCCGCCGCGGGTCACGCTGGAACCCACCGGGTGGCAGTCCTCCACGCGAATGCCCCACTCGTCCACCGGCAGGCCGTTGGGCAGTCCCTTGTCGCCGCCACCGGCCATGGAGAACCAGGCATCGGTGAAACGCCAGCCCAGGGACGGGTCTTTCTTGCCGTAGTCCATGTGCCCATAGACGCGCTTGCCGTCGATCTCCTTGACGTCTTCGCTGAAGAATTTGGCGATGTCTTCATAGGCGGACCAATTCACCGGCACGCCGAGCTCGTAGCCGTATTTTTCCTTGAACTTGGCTTTCAGCTCCGGGCGCTCGAACCAGTCGGCGCGAAACCAGTAAAGGTTGGCGAACTGCTGGTCGGGCAGCTGGTAAATCTTGCCGTCCGGCGCAGTGGTGAAAGACAGGCCAATGAAGTCCTTGAGGTCCAGGGTTGGCGAGGTAAAGTCCTTGCCTTCGTTGGCCATCAGGTCGGTGATGGATTCGGTCTTGCCGTAGCGAAAGTGCGTGCCGATCAGGTCCGAGTCGTTGACCCAGCCGTCATAGATATTCTTGTCCGATTGCATCTGGGTTTGCAGCTTCTCCACCACGTCGCCTTCCTGCAGCAGGTCGTGGGTCAGCTTGATCCCGGTGATTTCGCTGAAGGCCTTGGCCAGCACCTTGGATTCATATTCGTGGGTGGTGAGGGTTTCCGACACCACGTTGATCTTCATCCCACGGAAGGGTTCGGCGGCCTTGATAAACCACTTCAATTCCTCAAGCTGCTGGGCTTCGGTGAGCGTGGACGGTTTGAACTCGCTGCCGATCCATTTTTTCGCCGCATCTTCATACGCATCCGCCCAGGCCGAAGCGCTCAAACCACTGAGGGCCAGTACGGCGGCCAATGAAATGCTATGTCGCAGCTTATTGTTTTTATTCAACATAGAGACCTCCAGGTTAATTTCACACGGGACTCGCAGACACCCCTCTCTTGCAGGAGCGAGCTTGCTCGCGAAAAACTCACAAACACCGCGGGCTACCAGGAGCACTGCGTTATCGTTGACGATTTTCGCGAGCAAGCTCGCTCCTACAGGGTGGTGCCTACCTAGCCCCAACGCATCACACTCAACAGCCATACCAGGGAGAGCGCGGACGCCACCCAGATGCTCCAGTCGGTAACGCCGATGACCAGCAAATGCAGGTAGGCGCTGCCGAGAAGACCGATAAACAAGCGATCACCACGGGTGGTGCTGATCGGCAGAAAACCGCGCCGAGGGATACTCGGCGAGCGCAACTCCCAGGTGGTCATGCCTGCCAGAATCAGCGCGATGCCGCCAAAGAACAGCGCCGTGGGGGTGGTCCAGGCCATCCATTCCATCATTGATTCCTCTAGACCCGGCCCAGGGCGAAGCCCTTGGCCACGTGGTTACGAACAAACCAAATCACCAGCATGCCCGGCAGGATGGTCAACACCCCCGCCGCCGCCAGCACGCCCCAATCGATACCCGAGGCCGACACCGTGCGGGTCATCACCGCCGCGATGGGCTTGGCATTGACCGAGGTCAGCGTGCGCGCCAGCAACAGTTCGACCCAGGAAAACATGAAGCAGAAAAACGCCGTCACACCGATGCCGGAGCCGATCAGCGGGATGAAAATCTTCACGAAGAACTTGGGAAACGAGTAGCCATCGATGTAGGCGGTTTCGTCGATTTCCTTGGGCACGCCGGACATGAAACCCTCAAGAATCCACACCGCCAGCGGCACGTTGAACAAACAATGCGCCAGCGCCACTGCGATATGGGTATCGAACAGGCCGATGGACGAATACAGCTGGAAAAACGGCAGCAAAAATACCGCCGGCGGCGCCATGCGGTTGGTCAACAGCCAGAAGAACAGGTGCTTGTCGCCGAGGAAACGGTAGCGCGAAAACGCGTAGGCTGCCGGCAACGCCACGCTCAGGGAGATCACCGTGTTCAGGCTCACGTAGTACAGCGAGTTGAGGTAGCCGGTGTACCAGCTGGGGTCGGTGAAGATCACCTTGTAGTTGGCCAGGGTGAAATCCTGCGGAAACAGGGTCAGCCCGCCGAGGATTTCGGTGTTGCTCTTGAAGGACATGTTCAGCAGCCAGTAGATCGGCACCAGCAGGAACAGGATGTAAACCAGTAGCGGAATAAGTTTGCGCTTGCTCATGTTGGCGGCCTCAGCGGTTGGCGTCGGAGTGGGTCATGGCGGTGTAGAACAGCCAGGACACCAACAGGATGATCAGGAAGTACACCAGGGAAAACGCCGCCGCCGGGCCGAGATCGAATTGGCCCACGGCCATCTGGGTCAAGGTCTGACTCAGGAACGTGGTGGCATTACCCGGCCCGCCACCGGTGAGTACGAACGGCTCGGTGTAGATCATGAAGCTGTCCATGAAGCGCAGCATCACCGCAATCAACAGCACGCTTTTCATCTTCGGCAGCTGGATATGTCGGAACACCGCCCAGGCCGATGCGCGATCGATGCGCGCCGCCTGGTAGTACACGTCCGGAATTGCGCGCAGCCCCGAGTAGCACAGCAGCGCCACCAGGGATGTCCAGTGCCACACATCCATCACCAGCACGGTGACCCAGGCGTCCGCCGTGTTGGCCGCGTAGTTGTAGCTGATGCCCAGGGCATTGAGGCTGTAACCGAGCAGGCCGATATCGGCGCGCCCGAAGATCTGCCAGATGGTGCCGACCACGTTCCACGGGATCAGCAAGGGGATCGCCAGCACGATCAGCACCAGCGACGACCAGCGCCCCTTGGTCGGCATGGTCAGGGCGATGGCGATGCCCAGGGGGATTTCGATCAGCAGCACACAGGCCGAGTAGATGAACTGGCGCAGCAGCGAGTCATGCAGGCGTGGGTCGAGCAGCACTTGTTTGTACCAGTCGGCGCCGACGAAGTAGCGGCTGGACTGGTCAAAAATATCCTGCACCGAGTAGTTGACCACGGTCATCATCGGGATCACGGCACTGAACGCCACCAGCAGGAACACCGGCAGCACCAGCCACCAGGCCTTGTTGTTCTGCACCTTGTTCATGGCAGCACCTCCAGCAGGTAATCATCGGCGTAGAGCATCAGCCATTGCGCCGGGAAGCTGATGCAGGCGCGGCCTTCGGGCACTGGTTTGTCTTCGGCCAGGCGCACTTTGAGCGTGGCGCCGTCGAGGTTGAGGGTCATGATCTTGTAGGTGCCCAGGTCTTCCACGTGGGTGACGTCGGCCTGCAGCGCGTCAGGGTTGGGCTCGTCCCACACGTGGATGAACTCCGGACGAATACCCACCTGCAGTTTTTTGTAATCGGTGGCCTCGAGACGTCGCTGCAAGGCTTCGGACAGTGGCAGGTGGGTGCCGGCAAAGCGCACTCCGCCCGCCTCGGCCTGCACTTGAATCAGATTCATCCCGGGGCTGCCGATGAAATAGCCGACAAAGGTGTGACTGGGGCGCTCGAACAATTCGCGCGGCGTGCCGAACTGCACGATCTGCCCGCCGTACATCACCGCGATCTTGTCGGCGAAGGTAGAGGCTTCCAACTGGTCGTGGGTGACGTAGACCATGGTGATATTGAACTGCTCGTGGATCTGCTTGAGCTTGCGCCGCAGTTTCCACTTCAGGTGCGGGTCGATCACCGTCAGCGGCTCATCGAACAGGATCGCCGAGACGTCGTCGCGCACCAGGCCACGGCCCATGGAGACTTTCTGTTTTTCGTCAGCGGTCAGGTTGCGGGCTTTTTTGCTCAGCAGGTTCTGCAGGTCGAGGACCTCGGCGATTTCCTGCACCTTGCTGTGAATTTTCGCCTCGGCCATGCCTTGGTTGCGCAGCGGAAACGCCAGGTTGTCGAACACCGTCATGGTGTCGTACACCACCGGGAACTGGAACACCTGGGCGATGTTGCGCTTCTCCGGGGTGAGGTCGTTGACCACCTGGGTGTCGAACAACACCTGGCCCTCGGACGGGCTGAGCAGGCCGGAGATGATATTTAGCAGGGTCGACTTGCCGCAGCCCGACGGCCCGAGCAAGGCGTAGGCACCGCCCTGCTCCCACACGTGATTCATTTCCCGAATGGCGTAGTCTTCCGGCCCATTCGGCGTCGGACTGTAGCTGTGCGCCAGGTTGCGCAAATGGATCTCGGCCATCAGGCAACCCTCGCAATACGGCGCCCGGGGGCCTGGACCAAACGACCCTGACCATCGAACACAAACAGTTTATGGGTGGGGATATACACGCGGATCGGCGCGTCGACGTCGTACTCATGCACCCCAGGCAAGTGCAGCACCAGCAGGAAATGTTCGCTGCGCACGTGCAGGAAGGTTTCCGAACCGCTGATTTCGGCGACCTCCACGGTCACCGCCAGTTCCAGGTCATCGTCGTTGCTGGGTACCAGGCTGATATGGCTGGGACGCACGCCGAAACGGAACTCGCCTTCGCCGATGGGACGCAGGTCGACATTCAGCGGAAAGTGCACGAAGTTGGCGAAGCTCACTTCATTGCCACTGATGCGCCCCGGCATCAGGTTGATCGGCGGCTCGGAGAACAGCTCGGCCGCCAGCACGGTCTGCGGCTGGTGATAGACCTCGGCGGCCTTGCCGCTCTGGATCACCCGGCCCTCGTGAAGAATGGTGGTGGTACCGCCCAGCGCCAGGGCTTCGTTGGGTTCGGTGGTGGCGTAAATGGCGATGGTGTGGCGCGCCTTGAACAGCTCGCGCATTTCCTGGCGCAGTTCTTCGCGCAACTTGTAGTCCAGGTTGACCAGAGGCTCATCGAACAGGATCAACTCGGCGTCCTTGACCAGGGCCCGGGCCATGGCCGTACGCTGCTGCTGGCCGCCGGACAGTTCCAGCGGGTGGCGTTGCAGGAATTTCTCGATACGCAGCATCCGCGCCGTTTCCAGCACCTTGCTCTGGATCAGCTCATTGGACACACCAGCCTGGCGCAAGGGCGAGGCGATGTTTTCGAACACGGTCATGGTCGGGTAGTTGATGAACTGCTGATAGACCATTGACACGTTGCGTAGGCGTACCGGCTTTTGCGTGACATCCACACCGTTCATCAGGATGCGGCCGCTGTCGGGCTTGTCCAGCCCGGCCATCAGGCGCATCAGACTGGTCTTGCCGGACAGGGTGCGACCGAGCAATACGTTGAAGGAACCGGGCTCGAAACGCAGGGTGGCGTCGTCGATCCAGGTTTGACCTTCGACAACGCGGGAGACATGTTCCAGGGTCAATGACATGACACGACCTTTTTATTATTGGAATGAATCTGGCCAGTTGTCAGAGCGAGTTTCGTGCCAAGGATGGCAGGTGATTGATTCACAAGGGAATGGGCTCAGAGGCATGTTCAAGCGTGAATAAAATGAACAGTTCAGGCTGAACAATTGAACAGATTTGCAGTTGACAATGAACAGTTGTGAACAACACTTTATGGGCGATGAAGATTAAATGTGGGAGGGGGCTTGCCCCCG
This sequence comes from Pseudomonas sp. 24 E 13, assembly GCF_900004715.1. Taxonomy (NCBI): domain Bacteria; kingdom Pseudomonadati; phylum Pseudomonadota; class Gammaproteobacteria; order Pseudomonadales; family Pseudomonadaceae; genus Pseudomonas; species Pseudomonas sp. 24 E 13. The sequence goes on along the minus strand of NZ_CVTO01000064.1, from coordinate 41,086 downwards.
ATGGCGGTACATCAGTAACGGAAGTGCTGACTGACACACCGCTATCGGGGGCAAGCCCCCTCCCACATGGGTCTGGTTACATCCGTTGGATTGTGTAAGCCCTATAACAATAAAAAGAAGGTCACCCATGGCCGAACCACTGGCTCACGACACCATCATCCAGGACTCCTGGCGCCGTTGCCGCGCGTTCGGACTGGATCACCAAAGCGTCCCCAGCTTCGATCAGTTGCCCGCCGAGGGCATTCGGCAGTTGCTGGAGAGCCAGCATTCACTGGTGCAGACCACCCACCAGGAGGTGCTGCCCTACTACGAAAACATCCTGAGCAATTCCAACTGCCTGATCATGCTCGCCGACAACCAGGGCCAGGTCCTGACGTCGTGGGGCACCCAGCGGTTTATCGAACCCGGGCTGGCCCGTGGTTTCAGCGCAGGCGCCAGCTGGATGGAGCGCGCCAGCGGCACCAATGCCATCGGCACCGCCCTGGCCTGCGCCCAGGCGGTGCATATCGAACACGACGAACACTTCCTCAAGGCCAATCGCTTCATGACCGGTTCGGCGGCGCCGATTTTCGACGCCCAACGCGAGATCATTGCGGTGCTGGATGTGTCCAGCGACAGCTACCTGCCGCCCTCCCACACCCTGGGCATGGTCAAGATGATGAGCCAGACCGTGGAGAACCGGCTGATCCTCAACCTGTTTCGCGGCGAGCATTTCCAGCTGACGTTCAACACCGGGCTGAGCAACCTCGACAGCCAGTGGGCGGGCCTGCTGATCTTCGATGAAAGCGGCCAGGTGCTGTCGGCCAACCGCCGCGCAGACAACCTGCTGGGCATCAGTTTGTCGCGGGTGATGATCGACAGCTTGTTCAAGGTATCGCTGCTGGAGTTGTTGAATCAGCCGCAGGGGCTGCCGTTTTCCCTGCAGGCGCCGGGACGCAATCGTTTCCAGTGCCTGCTCAAGCGGCCCAGGCAGACGCCGGTACAGGCGCGGCTGTTCAATCAGCCTGCGCCGTCGAAGCCGACCGCCGTCAGCCTCAACACCCTGCACTTTGGCGATGCGCGCGTGGAGAAAGCCGTGCGCCAGGCCGAGCGCCTGCTGGAAAAAGACATTCCGTTGTTGATCCACGGCGAAACCGGCGTGGGCAAAGAGGTGTTCGTCAAAGCCCTGCACCAGGCCAGCTCCCGCAGCCGCCAGGCATTGATCGCGGTGAACTGTGCGGCGATTCCGGCTGAGCTGGTGGAATCGGAACTGTTTGGCTATGAAAAAGGCGCGTTCACCGGCGCCAATCAAAAAGGCAGCATCGGCCTGATCCGCAAGGCCGACAAGGGCACCCTGTTTCTCGATGAAATCGGCGACATGCCGTTACCCACCCAGGCCCGCCTGCTGCGTGTGCTGCAGGAGCGGTGCGTGCAACCGGTGGGCAGCAGCGAGGTGTTCGCGGTGGACTTGCGCATCATCTCGGCGACCAACCGCGCGCTACGGGAGCTGGTACAAACCGGGCGCTTTCGTGAGGATTTGTACTACCGCATCGGCGGCCTGACCCTGGAGCTGCCGCCGTTGCGCGAGCGCAGCGACAAGCAGGCGCTGTTCCAGCAACTGTGGCAGCAACACCGCGAGCCCACCCAGTGGGCCGGGCTGAGTGCCGAGGTGCTCAAGCTGTTCGACCAGCACCCGTGGCCGGGCAATTTGCGGCAGGTGAGCAGTGTGTTGCAGGTGGCGTTGGCGATGGCCGAAGAACAGCCGATCCGCCCGGAACACCTGCCCGATGACTTTTTTACCGACTTGAAACAGGCGGCGCCGCTGTCCAGCCGCGAACGCCTGGATGACAACCTTGACCTCAACCAACGCCTGGCCGCCGCGGGCGGAAACATTTCCCACCTGGCACGGGAGCTGGGCGTGAGCCGAAATACCCTCTATAAGCGCCTGCGCCAGCACGAAGGTTGATTCAGCGCCAACGCCACGACACGCCGGTGTAAACACCACGCCCGTCGGCGGGTGTGGAACGGGCTACGTCCATGCCTTTGTCGTCGTAACCCGGCGTCACGGTGTTGGCATAACGCCGGTTGGTCAGGTTGCGCAGATCGACCCAGGCTTGCCAGTCCTGCCTGGGCGCGTCATAGCCGAACGTGGCGCCAAGGGTGGTGTAGGCTGCCGCGTAATAGGAGTTGGCGTAGTCCACCGCCACCCGCGAGGCATGCTCGGTGTTGAGGCTGGTGTAGAAACCGCTCGGGTGGCTGTAGCGCAGTTGCGCCTGGTAATAGTGCCTGGGGATGCCGGGCAAGGTGTTGTCGCCGAAACGATCATCATCGCGGTAGTGGAAGTCATTGAAGGTATAGGCCTGGCGCAGCGCAAGCTGGCCATTGCGGCCGCCGTCCCACAGCGGGCTGAGCAGGCTCAGTTCCACGCCTTGATGCACGGTGGGACTGGCATTGGCTTCGGCGACAATGGCACTGGCGGTCGAGGTCTGGGCCTGGGTTTCCACGGTCAACAGTTCGTGGCGCACTTCGGAGCGGTAGAGCGCCAGGTCCCATTGGCCAAGCCAGGCCTCGCCGCGCCCGCCAATTTCCAGGGTGGTGGCGGTCTGGTTCTTCAGGCTGACGCCTTCGCGTGCCAGCCCATTCGCAGGGCCAGCGTTGAAGTATTTATTGGAACCCCAGATCATCGACCAGGCGTGCGGCGGCTCGACCGAACGGCTCAGGTTGCCGTACACCTGCAATTGCGGGGTAAAGTCATAGCGCAGGCCGATGCGTGGCGCGTAGTCCCAATCGTGCTGACGCGTCGGTGCCTGGCCGTCCGGATAGGTGACCTGGGTTTCGCGGCGGGTATAAATCGCGGCCACGCCAGTGGTCAGCCACAGGTCGGGGACCAGCTCCAGCTCGTTGCCGATATGCAACACCGTGTCGGAGCCCAGGTAGGTGTAGTCACGGGTCTTGGTGCCGGGCGCGTAGCCCGCCGTGTTGCCGGCCGGGACGCGCACGTACTCCGAGGCGCCATTGTTGGGCATCGCCTGGGTGGTGCGCAGGCCGAGAGTGGTGGTGCTGTCATGGCCGAACAGGCTGTCCTGGCGGATGTAATTGAGCGTGCCACTGATGTCGGTGTAGGCGACTTTCAGGCGATTGGTGCCTTCGCGCAGGTCCATCGGGTAGTCGTGATAGGCCAGCCCGACCTCGACGCGGGACGTATCATCCAACTGCAACGTGGTCTTGTTGGCAAGCCAGGTGGAACCCGGTTGCAAGCGTTTGGAATCGCGGGCGGCGTTGAGGCTGTTGGCGGCGCGCGGGTCATGGCTGATCTGCTCGCGGGTGAGCTTGCCCGGCGTGTCATGGGTGGTTTCGCGGTAGCGCAGATAGAAGCGCGTTTCCAGGTTGGGGTTGAAGCGATAGCCGAAGTTGGCCGCGATGCCCTTGCCCGTCCCGGCACTTTGCTGCTGGTAACCGTCGGACTGCGAATCGGTGAGGCTGATGTAGTAATCGGCATCACCGAGCACCTGGCCGGAACTGATTTCGCGCTGGGCGTAACCCCGGCTGCCCGCCTCATAGCGCACTTGCAGTTTGGGCGCCTCATAACCGGTGCGGGTCACATAGTTGACGGCGCCGCCCAGGGCCAACGCGCCCTGATCGAAACCGTTGGCGCCGCGCAGCACTTGCACCCGGCTCTGCCATAACGGGTCCTTGAGTTCATAGGGCGTGCCGCCGGGGCCGGTCAGCGGCAGGCCGTCGAACATTTCATACAGCCCGGAGGCATGGGAACCCGGGCTGCGGTTCAAGCCCGAACCGCGAATGGATAACTTGACCCCTTCGTTATTCGCCGCCTTGGCGTACACCCCGGCCTGATACTTGAAGACATCCTCGTTGGTGCTCACCCGCCCCTGCTGCACGCTGTCCATGTCGATGAAGTTGGTACCGCCGGGCACGCTGTTGAGCTGTGCCTGGGCGATCTCGCCGGCGCTGGCTTCGGACGCCGTGACTTCGACCGGCGCCAACTGCAGGTCTTCGGCCTGTACCAGTGAACTGAGGGTCAGGGCGGCGAACAGCAGCGGGGGTTGGCGCAACAGCATGGGCAGGTCCTTGAAATACGGGAGCGTGCACGGCAATGCCGGCACGCGAGCAGTCATGGGAAGGCTCCCACACCCGCCAAGTCACGCGCGATTCAAGTCACGGACTTTTCCCACAACCGTATCGGACCAGGATTATGTAAATGAAAACCCAGTGATCAATCGCTGCCCCGCTTGCCCGACCACTCCAGCGTCTGCATCAGATCGTCAGCGTCGGAGCCGACGGGAAACCTGAAACCGTACATCTCATCGGTGGCCAATATGTCGGCCAGCGTGTCGCATAGCTGCGCCTCCGTCGGCGCATCGCGCAGCAGTTTGTGCGCGGGTATCAGCACCTCCGAAGCGACCCCTTGAACACTCGCGGCGTCGATGACGGCAAACAGGATAAATCGCAGGCGGATTTCGCGATCAGTAGGCCAAACCGTTTTTCGCTTACCCAAGGTAGGCCCTCATGTTTAAGAAAAGTCCGAGGCTAGGGCCGACCGGGGGCAGGTTTCAAGCGGTCGAGGGCAGGATAGGCAACTTCCTACAGAGGAAAGGGACGCACCGTACCAATTAATCGTTCGTTGGCGCCGGCGTGTCACTGCACAGGCAAGAAATTCATCAGCAGCAGACTTTGCGCGTAGTTGAGGCCAATGCGTCGGTAGCGCTCATCGAGTATCTGGGTCAGCAGGTCGAGGCGCGCGACAATCTTGCCGAACTCGACGGCGAAACTGAGGTTGCTGCCCTCCTCCGAAATCTCATTGGAAAACAGCAGCAACACGCCATTGGCATCCTGGCGCTGGCCGAGCAGCCAGGTGGCTTTTTCGATATTACGTGCGGCATTGCTGACGAACTGCGGGTTGATGGAGTCGGTCACGTAAAACTGCGTGCGCCCACCGTGGGCGGTCACCAGCATGCTGCCGATCGCGTAGATAAACGCCCCCACCCGATCACCACGAAACTCCGGGCTCAAGGAATAACTCAGGGCCGCCAGGTCACGACGCTCCCCCAGCGCTGGCAATGGCTGACGGTTCTCGATCGCCTGACGAATAGTCCGCGCAGCGGTCACCGCATCCGGGTAACCGGACTGGCGCCACTGGCTGGGGTTGCGCAGGTACAGCTTGCTCATCAGCAGATAAAGGCTTTGCAGGTTGTCGCGCATGCCCAGGGTGGCCATGCGATCCACGCTGGTTTGAAAAAACTCATCGGGCTTGCCATCGCTGAACTGCCTGGCGATGTCACGCCCCTGTTGCTGGCTGCAGCCAGTGGTACACAACATTAACAGCGCAGCCAGCAACAGCGGCCAGCGGGTGATAAAAGCAATTGACGTTCGATCCATCGGCACCGGGTCTATGGCTGTTGGCCACCCGCAGGAATCGGGTGGCTGGGACAGAGGTAGATCAGGAGAATGGAAAAAAGTGCAGCCCCACGGGTTCAGATAAGCAATGGACTACAGGGCGTTGCGACGATGGCTTGCAGAGCGCATCAATCGCCGCTGTAGAAAATTTGAATTAGCGAGTTGCCCTCTCGGTCAAGAATTATGAACGCAGTCAATCTGACGAGGTAAGCGAAATGACTATCCAGGCAGAAACACTCGTACAACTGACCCAAGCCCTGAAAGAGCGTGGCCTGAATCTGGTGTCCGACGTGCACTTCACCCGCGCGCCCTATCGGCACAATCACCGCTGGATCTGCACGGTGGAGTGATGAGTCAAGACACCCGCTACGCTCCTCACGCAACAAGCGCCCATACGCGGGCATGCATCTGTTCAGTCGCACCATTAAAAGAGCCCCCACGCCTATTAAGGTGTGGAGGCTCATTGCCGATGTGTTCACCCTACGATGCGGGTAACGCGCTTTAAAAAAACACTCGATACCTTAACTTACAGATTGGTGCACTGCCCTGTAGTCTTGCTCCGCCAAGACTTACCGCCGGACAACTTACAGTTATGTGCATCTTTATTGTTCAGGATCTTTCCAGAGCAATTCTTGGCCGACCAACATTGATTGCGGTCAGCCTCAACATCTTTTTGCTCCTGTTCTTGTGCCGTCTGTATCAGCGGTGGCTTATCGTTGGAAAACAAGGTTTCAGTATTGGACTTCTGTGTATCAGCAAAGACCATGCCTTGACATACAAACGCAATACTCATCAGTAAGACGCTGGAAATTTTCATGTCGACATTCCTGTTCAGGACATTTTTAATTGGGTATGTACACGGTAACTTTTGAAGAACTGCATCTGCGCCCATTCAGACACCGCTACCAGACTGACCTTGCCCTTCTTGGTTCTCCGGTAAACAATAACCGCCGTGCTGAATACCCAAGGCACGATCAGTACATCACTGTCCTCCGGCGCCTTGAACTCCTGCTCGACAATCGATTCGGTAACCGACTCCCGGCTCACCTCCAGCACATCGGTCACACCGAACTCCATATCCAGTGTGGAGGCCACTTCAGAACCGGATACCGGTTCGACGGCCTTCTCTGAAAGGGAGGTCTTGAGCGACCAGCTGACGGTCAACACATTCTTTATTGCCGACGTGACGGTGATCTTCTCGCTGGTCTTGCGTGAAGAGCCTGCAGGGATATTGATGAAGCTTCTGGGATCAGTCCCGACGCTGTAGATCGCAACAGCAAAATATTCGTCGAGGAACAAATCCTGAGCATAAGGTGTTGGATAGTCCACATCGCCAATGCCATCCCAGAGTTCAGGCTCGATGACCAACGGCTCGGAACGGGCCAGCAGGCGCCGGCTCAGGGTCGGGCCATCCGGGATATATTGTAATGGATTGAAATCATCCACTTGCGTAAGGTCTTTCTCAACCTGATCCCAATCGCGTACATCGGGGTTCCTTGCCGCAAGCTCCAGCAGATATTCACGATATTCCTGCTCGACCGGATCAAGCGCTTCTTCTTCGAGTACCAGCTTCTTGTCTCGCCCTGCACGAATAGTGATTGAACGGTTGAAATCATGCCCACCCGAAGGCAGGTTTTGCCAACCATAAGAGGTCAGCGCACCGCCACTGGTCAGGCTCGAATCGTTAGAGCCCGAGAACGGAACATCAATCATCAAGGTGATCGCCCCGTAACCTTTCTCCCCCGGCGGCACCTTATCTTTCCACTGCGCGTGACACTCATAGCCCGTCCACGTGCCTCGCGCTGCGCGGATACCAAGTGCTTGAATCGTAGTGTTGGGCGCAATACTACAAGGGCCATTGTCATCTTGAGAGTCACGATACCAAGTGCCCCACTCGATTGACTGGCTAGTTACTTCCAGTGTTCGGTCCGTACCATTGGTAATTGTTAAATAGAAAGTCCATGACATTTTTTCATCTCCTTGTTGAACATCCTGCCAAGGAGAAACTAGTCGCGAACCGGACAGCGTGCTGGCAATCTGACAGACGGTAAGGTTAAAAAGTGGGTGCAATTCCACATCCCCCCTCCCCAGGCAGTTGCAGAACTTCACAAACACCAACACAAAACCGCTTATTTACTCATATAAATCATCGACCTGGTTTTAACGGCCCCGGCGATACCAGAGTTGTCTTCACCCATTGCCAACTCATCTTTAACCGTGCCCTTAAATTGTGGATAACGGCGACAAATTACGAACGCCTGGCATTGTCTGCGCCGGTCGCTTACGTCGATGTCGACAACGCCCGTGAATCAAAGACTGCAGCCCCCGGCAGGGCCTGCCAGGCGACAGGGCCGGCGGCAATTTCCTCGGCACTCAGCAGACAGGTGTCGAGCGCGCGTTGCAGTGCGGGGGTGTCCATGTCCTGGCCGATGAAGACCAGTTCCTGGCGGCAATCGCCGACAATGCTGTCCCATTTGGCCATGATGCCCTGCAACCGATAGTGGTCCTGCGGCCATTGCGCCGGGTCGACGAAATTCCACCAGCGGCCGACATAATCCCACTGAAACTGCCTGCCGCTTTGTGCCAGCAGAGCGGTTTCCTGGTGCCGACTGGCGAGCCAGAAATAACCTTTGCTGCGCAACAGGCGTCCGTTGCTCCAGGGGCGGCTGAGAAAGTCGAGCAGGCGCTGCGGGTGAAAAGGCGCGCGCTCGCGGTAGACCCAGGACGTCACGCCATAGGTGTGCGACTCGGAGGCCGCTGCGTCGCCCTCCTCCATCTGTTTCATCCAGCCCGGTGATGCCGCAAGGCTGGGTAAATCGAACAGGCGGGTTCCGAGAATGCCGGCTAACGCGGTGTTGCCGTGGGTCATCGGCACGATCCGCGCGCTGGGGTTCAGGCCCGCCAGGATCGCCTGCACGGCCTGGTAACCCGGCGCATCAAGCAGGTCCAGTTTGTTGACAAGAATGACGTTGGCGTACTCCACCTGCTCGATCAGAAGATCCGCCAGAGGCCGCCTGGTCGTGCCTTGTGCGTCATCGCGGGCGACGGTGTCGGATGACTCCAGCAACCCCTGGAAACGGCTGCCATCGACCACCGTCACCAGGGTATCGAGCCGTGCCAGTTCGCTGAGGCTGAAGCCGTCGGCGTCGAGAAAGGCGAACGTCTCCGCGACCGGCATCGGTTCAGAAATGCCGGTGGATTCGATGAGCAGGTAATCGAAACGCTGCTGGCGTGCCAGGGCGCTGATCTGCTCCAGCAGATCGGCGCGCAGCGTGCAGCAGATGCAACCGTTGCTCATCTCGATCAACTCGTCGCGCCCCCGGTGCAGCGACACATCGCGCTGCACCTCGGCGGCGTCGATGTTGACCTCGCTCATGTCATTGACGATGACCGCCACCCGCAGGCCTTCGCGGTTGCGCAGGATATGGTTGAGCAGCGTGGTCTTGCCGGCGCCGAGGAAACCGGACAGCACCGTCACCGGCAGTCGGCCTGTCAAGGCGTCGTCCGTCATGCGCTCACCGTGCCGTCGGCGTGGTCCAGATAGCTTTCGAACAGGTCGACCACCACCAACCCCTCATCGGCCGCATCGCCCCACAGGTCTTTCACGCGAAACTCGACGTGGTAGGTCGGCTGATGCGCCGCACGCGTATCGCCATGGCCAATCGCGTCAGGAAATGGCCATTTTTCAGCCGTGCGGTGCAGCACCACGCCCGTCTTGCCCCGTACGTAAGCCGGCATGCGCACATGCCCGGCCACGTATTCGTTTCGCACCACCACTCGGTCGCCCACTTCGAAGGGGGCGCGGCCGGTGATTGCCGCACGCCCACTCGACTGGGCAGGGTTCGCCAGCTTGAAATGAGACCCCAGGGCCTCATCAAGCTCCGCCTGGGTGATCACGCCTTTCTCGACCAGCAGGGTTGCGGTCGCAATCACATAACGCTCGTAGTACTGGGTACCGACGTGCTGGCGAACGTCCAGGCGTTCGACGGCATGGCGCACTTCGTCCACGCTGAACATCTTCAAGTGATCGGCACCGATGAACATCAGGCTGTAGGCCAGGTGTTCCCAGTCCTGCTTGAACACCGGTTGGTAGCTCAAGCTGTTGATGGTGTGGGGGACTTTTCCAAAGCCCTGGAAACCGCCGAGATCGTGAAAGCCATCCATACTGAAACCTCCGGGAATTGAACGATAAGGGGCTGGGCTCAGCCAACCCGAGGCAAGGCGACGCCAATCAGCACGTCCTTGGTGACCAGTGCCTGAAGCTGTTCTTCAGTCATATGCTCGGAGCCTTCAGGTCTCATCGGCACCACCAGGTAACGGGTTTCGGCGCTGGTGTCCCAGACCTTGACCACCACGTCGTCAGGCAGCTCCGTGCCCAGCTCGCGCAACACGGTGCGCCCTTCCCGGACCAGGCGTGCGCGGAACTCAAAGCCCTTGTACCACTCGGGCGGCAGGCCCAGCACAGGCCAGTTGGTGCAGGAGCACAGGCTGCACACAATGACGTTCTTGAGGCGCGGCGTGTCTTGCAGCGCGACGATGTACTCGCCCTGCGGGCCGGTATAGCCGAACTGCGCGCACGCGGCGGTGCCGTCCTTGAGCAACAGCGCGTGGAACTGCGGGTCGACCCAGGCCTTGGCGACCACCCTGGCGCCATTCTGCGGGCTCCATTCGTGCGCCATCAGTTGCGTCATGTGTTCGATGTAGCCCTCGGGGATCAGGTCCTTTTGCTTGAGCACCTGCAATAACGCCTGCGCGCGTTCGCCCGGGGTTGATGTGGTTTTTTCAAGGGTGGTCATCGGTGAGTTCCTCATCAGTGAAGGTCGAAGCAGCGCCTGGCGTTATGGTTGTTGCGCTGCACGGGAGCGGCTAGGCGGTTTTCCAGTCGACGGCCGCTTCGAACGCGGCGGCCGCCTGGTAGATCGTGCCTTCGGCGTAGTGTTTGCCCACGAGCATCAGCCCGACCGGCATACCGTCCACCAGGCCACAGGGAATCGACATGGCCGGATGGCCGGTAATGTCCTGGGCCGAGGCGTTGCCGATCATTTCCAGGGCGCGGGCCACGTAATCGGTGATCGAGCAACCCGGTTCCGGGTGGGGTTGGGCAATGATCGGCACTGTGGGCATCACCAGCAGGTCATAGCGGGCCAACGCCGCGTCATAGCCGGCGCGCGCCAGGCGCCTGAGGTTTTGTGCCTTGGCGTAGTAACGCCCGTTGTAGCGCTCGACCCCGTATTGGCCGACGAACATGCACAGCTTCAGGGAGGCCGACAGGTCATCCGCCTGCTCGCGCCATCCGGCCTGCTTGTCCAGCAAGGCGAGGTCATACAGCCCCTGCCAGTTAAACCCGGCGCCATTGCCGTGCATCATCTGCATGGTCAGGCCTTCGCAACCGATCGGGTGCCACAGCGAGCCTGCAATCCGGTGTTCGGCCACCGACACGTCTTCGACCTGTGCACCCAGTTGCTCGAACCGGGCAATGGCCGTGCGCACCGAGGCGGTGACACGCGGGTCCTGGTTGGCCAATTCGAAGCCTTCGCGCAACACACCGATCCTCAACCCTTGCACGCCACGGTCCAGGTAATCGCTGTAGATGTCGACCTGCGGCGCGGCCTGGCGCGGGTCGAGGCCGTCCGCGCCGGCCATGACTTCCAGCATCAAGGCGTTGTCGCGCACCGTTGCGGTAATGGGGCCGGCGTGGTCGAGGGTTGCTTCGATGGCCATGATGCCGGTGTACGGCACCAGGCCGTGGGTCGGCTTCATGCCGTAGGTGCCGCAGAATGCCGAAGGAATTCTGATGGAGCCGCCTTGATCGCCGCCCACTGCCATATCGACCTCGCCCGCGGCCACCAGCGCCGCGCTGCCGGAAGACGAGCCGCCCGAGGCATAGCCCTGGCGGTAGGGATTGTGCACCGGCGCCGGATCGGACGTGTGGCTGCCGCCGGACAAGCAGTAATGCTCGCAGGTGGCTTTGCCGAGGATGGTTGCGCCCGCCTCCAGCAAACGGGTGACGACGGTGGCATCGAACGACGGCACAAAACCCTCCAGGGGTTTGGCACCGTTCATCATGGGCACGCCGGCCAGTGAAATGTTGTCCTTGAGCGCAACCGTCTTGCCTGCCAGTTTGCCTTCACGGGCACCGCTGACTTCGGTGCGGTAATACCAGGCGTTAAGCCGGTTGTGCACCGCCGACGGGCGATAGCCCGCACTTCGCTCGTAGCGCGTCGGCGGAATGAAGTCGGGCAGTTCGTCGATCAGGTCATAGGCGTCGAAGCTCCCCTGCATCAGGGCCAGGTATTCACTGGCTTGCTCGGGGCTGAGCCGCATATGCAGGCGGCTCGTAATGTCCAATAGCTGCTCAAGGGTGGGGCGAACGATTGCCATGGAGGGCAGTCCTTATCGTTGGGTGGCCTGGCGCTCAAGATAATCTGCGCCAGTGGGCACAGGCTTGGTTGAAACGGACAGCGACTTGGCTGGGCCGGACACCCCGCGCAACCCTCGAGGGCAGCCGGCCACTGCCGTGCAAGACGGCGACCTTAAAACACGCGGGCGTAGCGCAGGTTCATGCGGAAATCTTCCCGGGGCCCGTTATCCACCGACAGGTCCTTACCCAGTTGCAGCTGGATCTGGTCCTGGGCGGTGACGAACTTGGTGGCCGTCAGCCGGAAGTTGGTGGTGCCCAGTTCGTTATCCTGGTTGACGTGCTCGACGTTGGTTTCACCGCCCCAGGTGCGTCCAAAACCGATCCCGAAGGTGGTGGTGGCGTCAGGCATATAGCGCCCCATCAACTGCGCAGCGTAGGAAACATCCTGCTTGAGCCGGTCGGCATTGGCACCGTAGTCGGTGTTGTCGCCATACCACGTCGCGCCGCCCACCACGTCCACCGCCCAGTGTGGCGTGAAGTGCTTGACGTAAGCGCTCTGCAGTTCGAATTTCCAGCGGTTCTCACCGATGTTCAGCCCGTCATCCTTGTCGTAGGTGCCCGTTGGGACGAAGACGTAGGGCGCAATGCTCAGGGTGTCGCGGGCGTCGTTGAAGCGCCACTTCACCGGTGCGGTCAGGATCAGGTCGCCAATCCCGCGGGTACTGCCCAGCGCCGAGGCGTCACCGGCGCTGGAGACATGCCCGAAGGGCAGCAGGAATTGCGGGTCGATGGTGACCGTGTCGCTCAGGGCGTACACATGCAGCAGACGCAGGATGCCGACATCCGAATTCAGCCTGAAATCCGAACTCGCCTTATGCCCCTTGGCGTAGGCCGAGTCCGTGGTGGAGTGCTGGTAATAGAGCGCACCGATAGTCGCGCCAACGGGGTATTGCTCATAGTCGCCGGGGGCAACCTCAACCGCGTGCGCCGGTAATACCGGCAATACCGTGGTGAGTGTGAGCAGGCGGAGCTTGTTCATGGTGTATTCCTCGCAAACGGGTGCCGTGCCACCTGATGAGATGGCAAGCCGGTGAAGTCAGGGCTTTGCGTGTGGCCAGGCTCAGGCGGCTGCGGTTTGCGCGTCGCGCAGCATTCCGGTGTGGGGATGACAGTTGATGTATTCGAACAGTTGGCTCTTGGCGTCCGACACCGACACTTCGTGGTACAGGCGTAACTTTTTCAAACCCGCAGCCACACGAAAGAACGTCACGAAAATGCGCAGGTGGGTCGGGTGCGACTCGGCCCAGCGTTCGAGTTTTTCCACCGAGCGCCAGTGGCCGATGTTGTAGCTCACGTCGAGGAAGTTGCCCTCCAGGTCGATATTGCGCACGAACCGGTTGCTGTAGCAGCCCAGGGCCTGGCCGTTGTCACGCAGGAAGTCCATGCCGTCCTGCAGGGTCGGCAGGATTTCGTCCAGATACAGCGAGCGCTCGTCCGCCTCGGCATCCGCCCAGTCCTGGCCTGAGCGAATCAGCGTGAGGTTGTCATGCCCCATGATCACCACCCGGCCACCCTTGGCCGGATCACCGGCGACCACTTGCAGTTCGCTGGTGGGCTTCATCCAGTCCGTCTGGGAGATCGGGAAACGGTCGCGCATCGAGCCCCAGTAACCGTGTTCCTCGATTTCGCCGCTGGTCGCGTCCATGACGGCGCCGACGCCGGGCAGGTTGTCCTGGAAGGCATACAACGTCTCGAACTGTTCGGCGCGCGGTGCGCTGATTTCCCGGAAATAGCCAAGGCCATCATTGAGCCGGTCCGGTGAAGCCCACCAGTCGTTGACCGGCGCCGAGCGCAACCAGCGGCAATAGGCGCCGGGGTCTTTCCAGTAGCCAACGACCATCAGGTTGTCAAAGCCGCTGTTGTCGGTGTGGTGGGTCAAGTCATGGGTCTGCGGGCCGTCGGCCAGGCTGAAACTGCCGACAATGTGACGCATGGCTTGCAGCGCGGCTTCGCGCTGGGCCTCGCCTCGATACTGCACACCGAGATACGCCATCACCACCTGTTCAAGCTGCTCGTCTGCGCGGGCGACCCACATCGGGAACGGTGGCTGATACTCCTCGGGCACCCGGCGCGACAGGCTGCGTGGGCATTTGAGATGGGTGTCGATTGCAGATTCCATAGTGAGCTCCTCGTTATTTTCGTTCAGGCCTGCGGATGGGCGGTATGAGCGGCTGCGAGGTGCAAATTAGACCGGGACGACCAAGGGTCGCTTGGCTCGTCGAGACAACCGTTTGGTTGGGCAAGACAGGCGGCGGCCGCCGGGCCGTCCGTGATCGGCGATGGTGCATCCGTACTTTCAGTGGGCATGACCAGGGCGAATTCGCCCCCCTGCGGTTACAGATAACCGAGGCGGCAGGCACGCCAAGCCGGCGTGCAAACGCCTGGCCTGCTAATTGCTTGCCAAAAAACGCCCGTTACCCCTTCTCGAGCCCGCTGTACCGAGGTCCGTGCCATGAATCCGAGCACTCACTATTCGACCCTTGCCGTTCCTGCGCCCCGTCGCTTTGATTACTGGAAAGAAGTGGTCTGCCGCCACTGTCTGGCGGCCGACAGCAAACCCTTGTCCCAGAGCAGTTTTGATGGCGCCCTGACGGTCAACACCGTCGGCGATCTGGACCTCTGCTCGCTGTCCTCGCCGTTGCATTATTGGGAGCGATCCGAGCGGCATCTGCGCAGCGGTCCGGCGGAAGACTTATGGTTGGGTTTCGCCCGAAATGGCCATGGTCAAATTGAACAAGGTGCACGCAAAGCCAACCTCGCAGCGGGGAATTTGTTTCTTTACGACGCAACCCAGGCGTTTCGCTTCAGCTTCGGTGGTACCGAAAATCACTTGGTGCGTATTCCGCGCGCCTTGCTCACCGAGCGTCTGCCGCGCATTGCGCAATACACCGCGATGGTCCTCGACGACCGTCGCCCAGGGGTCATCCCCTTGCGCGAAATGCTGCGCCAGGCCGCGAGCACGCCGACGTCGATGCAGGATGAGCACATCGCAAAGCGTTATGCCGCGACATTGCTTGACCTGCTGGTGATCAGCCTTGAGCTGCAGGACCTGACAACCACCCACCAGGAACTCGACCTGTACGGCCGCATCATGCAGTACATTCAACGGCATTTGACCGAGCCGGACCTGTCGATTGAAGTCATCGCACGGGCTCACCATGTATCGACCCGCACCGTGACGCGCGCCTTCGCGCGTTACCAGAAGACCCCCGTTGCAGAGATCTGGAAAGAACGCCTGAACGCCAGCCGTGAAGCGATCGAGCGCGGTCAGGTGCGCAGTGTGTCCCAGGCGGCACTGGACTTCGGTTTTTCCGACTTCTCCCATTTCAGCCACGCGTTTCGCAAGGCATTCGGTGTGGCGCCGAACACGCTGTTACACCGCGGCTGAAGCGCACGGCAGTCATCTTCGGCACGGCCACCCCTGCGCGCCTGCGCCTGGTTGAACTGCCTCTGTACCCCTTCCAGCAGAATCTGCGCGATTAGTAATCGCGCAATTATTTAGCGCGCCTATTATCTCGATTCATTCTTTTGTATTCCTGAATGTGCACCTTCCCCCCAAGCTGCGAGTGAGCGTCACTGCGCCGCGTGGATGTTTTGTCCGCGCTCCACAAATGGACGTGGAGAAGCCACGCCACTGAATCCCGGCCCCCGGAGGCCTTTATGAAATTAAGATCCTTGAATATCGCGCGCAGGGCTTTCGTCTGCTTTGGGCTGATCACACTGCTGCTGATCAGCCTGGCAGGTTTCTCCTATGTACAGATCGATCACCTGCGTAGCGCAGAGCAGGACATCGAGCAAAACTCACTGCCCAGCGTCCAGGTCATTGACGATATTCAAATCGCCCTGCTCCACGCGCGCCTTGAAAGCATCCGCATGCTTTCGAGTACGACCAGGGAGGTGCATGACAAATCGCAGTCATTGGTCGAAGACGCCATACAGGCACTTCAGTCGAAGACCGCGTTTTACCGTGAACACCTCATCTCCGGCCAGCAGGATGAAATCCAGTTTGCGAAGACCATCCAGGCGATGAATGTATACATCGACGGCCTCAAGCAAGTGCTTGCCCTCGATAATTCCGATCATGACCAGGCTGTTGTTTTTGCGAACACCGAGCAGGCGCAGCGAGCAATCGCCTATCAGGATCAGCTCACCGTCTTGCGTGAGCAGAATGGGCGTCAGGCGGTGGAGTCCGGCGAAGAGGCGACAGCGGTATACACCCATAGCGTGAGCGTGCTGATTTCGGTACTGGTCGTCGCATTCATCCTGACAATCGTCTTGGCGAGCTTGTTTACCAAAAGCATTGTCAGCCCCATCAACTCCTCGCTTGAGCTGGCGGAAAATATAGCGTCTGGCGACCTCACCCACGACCTTGAGGTGACAGGCTCGGACGAAGCCTCGCGCTTGATGCAGGCACTCAATCTGATGCAGAACAACCTCAGGAGCACTATTTCAGAAATCTCGGGAGCGTCTGCTCAACTGAGTACCGCAGCCGTTGAAATGACCTCGATCACCGAGAGTGCCGACCGCACCCTGCAACAGCAGAACAGCGAAATCGAGCAAGCGGCCACCGCCGTTACCGAAATGAGCGCGGCGGTTGAAGAGGTCGCCAGGAATGCCAACTCCACCTCCGAAGCGGCCATGCAGTCCAGCGTCTCGGCTGATCTGGGCAATCAGAAAGTGACTGAAACGCTGACGGCAATGCGTGGACTGACGGAACTGGTAGAAGTCTCGTCAGGCCAGGTAAAAGAACTGGCGGGCCAGGCTCAAGACATCTCCAAAGTATTGAGCGTGATCAGGGCGATTGCCGAGCAAACGAACCTGTTGGCGTTGAATGCCGCCATTGAAGCAGCACGTGCAGGCGAGCAAGGCCGTGGTTTTGCGGTGGTGGCCGATGAGGTTCGGGCCCTGGCGCACCGCACCCAGACGTCGACCCAGGAAATCGAACAGATGATCTCCACGATTCAGGCCGGTTCTTCAGCCGCCGTCGAGTTGATGCAAAAGAGCACCTCAGAGGTCTACACCACCCGAGATACCGCAGAGCAAGCTGGCCACTCACTGCGCCAAATCATTGATTCGGTACTGGAAATCAACGACCGCAATATCCAGATTGCAACCGCTTCCGAGGAGCAGGCTCACGTAGCGCGCGACGTGGATCGCAGCCTTATCAGCATTCGCGACCTGGCCATCCAGAGCACCGAAGGCACCCGCCAGACGTTGATGGCAAGCAATGAGTTGTCACGCCTGGCCGTCAACTTGAACGACTTGGTGCTGCGGTTCAAGACTTGAAGCTGGATCAACACCGATCACAGGCAAAAAAAATCCCGCAGAGCAGCTGGCTCGCGGGATTTCTCTTGGATGTTTTGGCGTGCAACCCGGGATTTATTTGGCTTGGCGAAGCACAAGCTCCGACAGACGGGTCTTAACGCGGAAGCAGAACTCACGAATTTGAAATTGATAGGCAGGCATGACCATATAGTTCAAATCGGCGCCCAGTGAATCCTTAACTTCCATGTATTTAGCGGTCTTGCTGGCAATGGCCTGGTATTCGACCTCGTATTTGTCGTAAGACGCCTTGTTGTAAACCTTCAGAACATCCAACTCTTTACGGCACTGCTCAGCGCGATTCTGGTTGAGTTTCGTCTCTGATTCCGGCTCTTGCTCTGGCTCTGCCGCCTGCGGTGCGTAAGGCACTGCGGCGTAAGCACTGGCGTTCGCAGGTGCAGCCTCATATCGCGCAGGCGATTGTGCGGGTGCCGGAGTTGCGGCTTCAGGCGCTTCTTGCTGGACGACGGCAGGAGGTGGTGTCACTTCAGGTTTTTCTGGAGTTTTAATAGCGCATCCCGAGAGGGCAATCCCTAGCACTGCAACGATGCCACACATTTTATTCATCGGTTCCACCAACAGGTCATTTCGGTTAGCTGAGTCGTTAGGTTCTGGGTAAAAGCCATGACTCATTCAATGATCGAGCATGAATTTCTACCAGCCTCAAGGCGCTCAGCCGCTCTTCCTTGAGTACGCAGATTAACGATGGTAGTAAAAAAACAGCGAGGTGACGAGTAAAAGCTCGTCAGAAAGACCACGGATTTTATGGGGCAATGGCACTGGCCGTCGTGGTATTACGCAATCGCAGGCAAAAAAATCCCGCTGGGCGTTTGGCTCGCGGGACTTTTTTATGTGTTTGGCGGGAAACCAGGGATTCGAACCCTGGGAACGCTATTAACGTTCGCCGGTTTTCAAGACCGCTATGCAAATTCACGCGGGCCGATGCCCTGAAAGCCGTCGGCGTTCCATTACTTATGGCAATCGATCAGGCTACAGACCGCATTCTGCAGGGGGGGCGTTTTGAGTTTGGGAACCGTTTTTGCCCTCCCAAGCATCGCGTCGAATGAAGGCAAGCCGCAGAATTGCCCAAAGTTTTACGAAATACATCGTGACTGCTTTCGGCCCAGAGTGTGTAAAAACGCTTCGTCAAAATTGAAGTGTGCGCGTCTACGTTAAATCTGAAATTTATCGGCACGTCTGCAGATGTGGATTTCACGTAGAAACGCGATTTCCAGTCCGGTTTTGAGCACCTGACGTGCTCAAAACCGTTTTTACACAGTCTCGGCCAGAAGCTGCCGTTCACTACTCATGAGTCGGTTGAGCTGGCTTCGAACTCTGGACGACCGATCATTGAGTCGTTTACTCACGAAAAGATTTAAAGACTTACCGCCACGGAGTTACAGTACCGTAAGCGCGCCCTGGTAAAGCACCGGACCTGTCGGCTGTCCTGTCGGCGATCCGCCATCGGGTTCAAGACTGACGGCCAAAGTGCTTGACTCACCCATGAGAGCTTTCTGCGCGCTGGCCAACTTAATCTCCCCATCTCCACCTGGCGGTATCACCCCAAGGGACACGGGTTTGCCACTTAGCGGAATAAGCCACATTTGCAGGCTACGACCCTTTTCAACTTTCGCTAACGCCTGCGGTTTGATTCTCAGGTAGTCCTCTCGCGTTTCAATGCTCATCCAAGACTGTGCGTCAGCGCTATACAACGTGGCACCGTAGCGTACATCGTCACGGCTGTAGATAACGCTTAGCGATACTGCTGCTACGAGTGAACATGCTGCGATCGTCATTCGGAGCCAGTTCCAGAGAGGCCGTTTCATAGGCAGCTGCATTGTTTGCGGATCTATGCGAGCCGTAACTTTGCGCCAAACACGATCCGGTACAGGTTGTTCAGGCAGAGCCTCAGTGAGGCTCATGAGGCATTCCTGCCATTGCGCAAGTTCCGCGCGAAGTTCCGAGTCTTTTAGTAAAAGTTGCTCAAAGCGCCGGCGTGCGGTGTGCGGCATCAACCCGATGGCATAGTCGGCGGCAAGTGCGCGACGCATACTTGGAGTTTGGTAGTTCATGACTCAAGGCACCTGCGCAGATGCTCCATGCCCCGGCGTATCCAAGACTTCACCGACCCTAGCGGTGCTGAAAGGTGTTCGGCCAACTCTGAACAGGAGAGTCCCCCAAAGTAGGCAATGGTGATCGACTGGCGTTGCATCCCTTCTAGCTTATCCAGGCACCGATGTAATGTGCTGGCCTCACGGGAACTGTTCAGTTGCTCATGTGCCGAGGGGCTGTCATCGACCAACATCTGCGCGTCGAGATCATTCAGCGGACGGTCGCGATATTTTCGCAATTGGTCGATGGCCTGGTTTCGCGTTATGCTGATCATCCAGGTCATCGGCGCGGACAGGTGGGATTGGTAGCGTGAAGCATTGTTCCAAATGCGCACAAAACTTTCCTGCAGCACCTCTTCAGCGAGATCCGAACGTCCCATGAGCCGCAAAGCCACGCCGTGCAAGCGCGGACTCACGCTACGATACAGCGTTTCAAATGCGCGTCGATCACCCAGGGAGCACTGGGCTAAAAGGTGTTTGAGTTGGTCGATGTCGGCGATTGGAATAGCCTTTCTCCAAACGATTAAGTCGTGAGGTGCTAAATGTCGATTGCAGCCAGAGGTTAGCCCACAGCGCGCTGTTGTTCCATTCACGGGTGGGCTCCTCGGAAAACTCGCCAATCCTGCGGATGGCGACCGGCGATGTCAGTCAACTTTTCGGCATCAGCACCTTATCGATGACCTGTATCACACCGTTCGACTGGTACACGTCATAGGTGGTGATGTCGGCGACGTTACCCTTCTCGTCTTTGATGGTGATGTTGTGCGGGCCATTCATCATTGCCCACAGCTTGCCTCCTGAGACAGTGGTAAGTTCGGCCTTACCGCCACCGGCCTTGATCTTTTCGGCAAGGGTGGCCATGTCCAGTTTGCCGCTCACAACGTGGTAAGTGAGGATCTTGCTGAGGGTTGCCTTGTTTTCCGGCTTCAGCAACGTATCGACGGTTCCGGCGGGCAAAGCAGTAAAGGCTGAATTGACCGGTGCGAACACGGTAAAGGGACCTTTGCCCTTGAGAGTGTCGACTAGACCGGCAGCTTTGACAGCGGCGACCAGGGTCGTGTGATCTGCGGAATTTACTGCGTTATCAACGATGTCCTTGCTCGGCAACATGCTTTGCCCGCCTACCATTACGCTGTCGTGGCTCATCGTCGCTGCCTGTGCCGCGTTGAACACTAAGCCGCTACCTGCCGCCAAGGTCAGGAGGCCGACTATCAATGGCGTTTTGATCGAAATGCTTTTCATCGCGATGATCCTTTATGAGGAGATTCGGCCAGGAAGGTCTGTCCGTGTTTGATATACGTGGCGGCGTTCGGAATGGATGCAGTACCTCAGTTTTTTTGTGATCTGGAAATTACGCGATCCAGTGACCACTGCTTCTTAAGCAAGGTGGCCATATTCCAGCTAGAAGGTGTTTTTTGTGCACGGCTGCTTTTGGCCGAAAGCTGCAGCTCAAGGACGACCGCTTTCGGCCCAGAGTGTGTAAAAACGCTTCGTCAAAATTGAAGTGTGCGCGTCTACGTTAAATCTGAAATTTATCGGCACGTCTGCAGATGTGGATTTCACGTAGAAACGCGATTTCCAGTCCGGTTTTGAGCACCTGACGTGCTCAAAACCGTTTTTACACAGTCTCGGCCAAAAGCGGACAGTTACGCAGGGTTAGCAGCCCTTCCTGGAAACTTGAAGGCGTCTATGAAAATAGGGGCGATTCAATCAGCCATCCAGACCGTTGGAAAAATCCTCCTAATGCTCACATATCAAGAGCGGACTGGTACTTTGCTATTGCAGAAAAAACCTTTAAACGAGCTCGGTGCAATAGCACTCTTACGTTAGTCAGCGATATCCCAAGAAGCGTAGAAATTTCGTTTAGATCCAACCCAGAGCGCTCCCTCAATATCAATACGCTCCTCTGCAATTGCGGTAGAGTCTCGAGAGCAATGTTGATGCGAGCATATAGCTCGGATTCGCTCAGAAGCGCTTCAGGGCTATCTTCATGCGATATCACGGAAGGAGTGTAGGAATAATCACCTACGACTAAAACGCCTCCTCCCTCAATCCACGAGGTACATGGAATACAATTCGACTCACTTCGCCGAGCTTTATATCGGCACTTCGCCGTATTGGACGTGACGGCCATCATCCAGGTTCTTAAGCTAGATCGTCTCTGAAATTTGCCTATGCCTTTCACAATCGCTAGCCATGCCTCTTGCACTACGTCATCTGCATGGTGCCGCCCCACGATTCCATAAGCTATGGCCTTCATGGCTCCCTGATGCGTGCACACCAAATCACGATATGCGTCTTGTTCTCCGCGCAATAGGCGGTCCAAAAAATGAGCGTCATCCTTGGCGTTCATGGCAGTACCTAACTGTGGTCGTATCATGATCGTAGCTGTCCTTGGCAGAGATGACGGTTCGGATCATGAAATACCTAACCGCTCATCGCACTGCACCGCTTGCTAATCTCGAATACTCATCGCACTCGAGCCCTCAAGAGCACATACGGATCAACCCATTCACTAGATGCACAGCGAAGATAATTAAATGTGGAAGGAGTGAAGCGCCGCTACTTTTCAAGACGCATGCGGCTGGCAGCTGCTGGCCGATCTCTGCCTAAGCCCACCGTCAGCTTTGGGTCGTGTAGCGACGGTATCCCTCCCGCCGCCAGCATAGGCAGAAACCGGCCAAAAGCAGCTGCTCATAGGTGTCTAGGAAACTAGGGACCATTCACTTCACCTTTCGACGACTTGCTTCAAGTTTTCTGCTTTGAGTCGATAGCCTGTGGAGTATCTCAATAATCATTGGAAAGCAGGAACGTTGTATGCGCCTCAGAAACCTCAATTTAGCTCCACGAGCTGCCCTGTTTTTCGCTTCAATCATCGTTCTTGTTTTTGTACTCGGCGTATTCGCAGTCCTGCAAATGGGCAAGCTTAGGGATGCCGAAAAAGACGTTGAGCTCAATTGGATGGCCAGTATCCGACAAACGGCTTTGATGGACAAAGCGACACTTCGCCTGAGGCTTGAGACCCAGCGAGCCATTGCCGATCCTCAATCCATTCAAAAGAACATTGAGAGCTTCGCCGGCTATCGCAAGGCGTTCACCGATGCGGTGGCAAACTATGATCCTCTGATAGCGAGTGATAAAGAGCGCTCGTTTTACACACCGGTAAAAAACAGCGCCGATGCATATTCCAAACAACTGGATATTCTCGAACCATTTATGAGGCAAGGTGACATCGCCACAGCGGTCAATCTGGTGAGTACAGGCATTCGCCCGCTCACGAATACAATGGAGCAGCAAATTAAAGACTTGACCGACTTTAACAACGAAGGCGCAGCGCAGGCTGGGCAAACCGCGAGCGATCTCTATAGCAATGGTTTTTGGCTTGTTATCGGGCTTATAACGGGCGTGGTCATTTTGACGGCTGGGTTGGCTTTAGTGCTCACGAAAAGTATTACCTCTCCGATTAACGATGCCCTGTCTGTGGCAGAGCGTATCGCGGCTAGTGATCTCTCCAAGGAGGTATTGGTCAGCGGTACTGATGAGGCTGGGAGACTGTTGAAAGCTCTGGCGCAGATGCAGGCAAACCTGCGTGCCACAATTATGCAGATATCCGATTCTTCCACCCAGTTGGCCTCAGCTTCGGAGGAAATGACGGTGGTTACTGAAGAGTCAAGCCGGGGCCTTGTTTCCCAGAACGATGAAGTCAATCAGGCTGCAACAGCGGTCACAGAAATGAGTGCGGCAGTTGATGAGGTCGCTCGCAACGCGGAGTCAGCTTCCGAAGAGTCAAAGCGTACCCAGGGTTACACTGAGGTAGGTTTGGCGCGGGTGGCTCAGACGTTAAAGTCAATTCAAAAGCTGAACGGTAACGTCGAAAACACAAGCCAACAGATTCAAGGGTTGTCAGATCGTGCCCAAAGCATCACTAAAGTTGTCGAGGTGATTCGGGCAATTGCAGAGCAAACCAACCTGTTGGCGTTAAACGCCGCTATCGAGGCCGCGCGAGCTGGCGAGCAAGGTCGTGGGTTTGCAGTGGTCGCTGATGAAGTAAGGGCATTAGCCCACCGCACCCAAGTGTCGACTCAGGAAATTGAGCAGATGATTGCTGCTATTCAGAGTGATTCCGACCTAGCCGTGAAGGCGATGAATACAAGCAGAGACCTGGCCACCGAATCTCTTGGTGTCGCCCAAGAGGCCAGTACCTCACTGGATCAAATATCAACGGGCATTATTCAAATTAACGAACGCAACCTAATGATCGCGACAGCCTCTGAAGAGCAATCTCACGTCGCTAGGGAAGTTGATCGAAACCTGATCAGCATACGTGAACTTACAATACAGAGTGCTGCTGGAGCCGCGCAAACAGCGAGTGCGTGTGGTGAGATGTCAAAGCTAGCGGTTAACCTGAATCAGTTAGTTAACCGATTTGTTGTGTGACAAAGGCTTTTTGGGGGCGCTGATGGCTAGCTTCAGACTAGCCACTCAATGACAGGTTGAGTAGCCTAATTGATGCAATCGTCGCAACACCAGGCAGTTCCTATAAACCAAACTTCCGCCTTTGGCCGACTGCTGCCCTTCGCGGAAGGCAGCTTAGGATCGCATACGACCGCAGGGAAGCCAGCTAAACGATCCGTCCGATGATGGATTGGACGTAGTCCTCCCCAAAACCGCCACTAGCCCTGCTTTCGAGGCATTGAGCGGCTGTTCTCGTAGCAATTTCTAAGCAAGCACCAATTTACCAGGCCGCTGCTATGCTTAGACCATTAAAGGAAAGATTGTGAACTATGGACATAGCCACAGAGCAGTCATGGTCTGCTGTTGACTCTGATCTCTGATGTCCATACTTCACCTCCATTTTCCCGCGAAAAATCTAGGGGGTGCCCATACGTCATTGCATTGATCCAACCCTCTATTAGCTGCATCGCGTTTGACCTTTTTTCAGCTGACGTCCCTAAGCACTTGCGCATATGCGTAATTGCATGGACTTGACCGGTTGTTTGCATTGACTTGACCAGCACACTGGTTAGCCTTGACCGGCAGAAATCGGCCAAGAGCAGACTTCAGCTATCTACCAGGCGATATAGCGCTTGAGCGTGGGATGTCGCTAGCCCTGTACGCTGCAAATTTCGGCGACTTTGCGAGCTGGGAAGCGCGGTTGCGGCGATCACAATACTGCCGTGTTTTTTTGCTTGCTCTATCCGATGAGATATCAGGGCTCCATGGTAGCCCTGGCCTCGTGCATTTTTTCGGGTGGCAGCCGTCCCAAGGTAGGCAACTCCATTGCAGGCCAGGTACATCAACGCTCCTGCCACGACCTTTCCATCAGCCTTAAGAACGTAGATTTTCAGACGTTCATTTGTCATCAGTCCTGCTAACGAAGCCTGGCTCAACTGAAGATGCTCTGGCTTGGTATGAAATCCACTCGCATGCACGGCTGCGAACTCAGGAAGCGTTTGTGAGGTGGCTTCTTCGATTTCGAATGAGTGGTGATTCAAGACCACATTTTCGATGGTGCACGCGAGTTGCAGATGCGTCCACCCCCTCAGACGCTCCAGCCGCTTCTCACCCACCAAAGCGTACTGTTCCAAAGTCGAGGCCTTTCCGATAAGAGGCGTTACTGTCGAATACTCTGCTGATTCCTTGAGCAAGCTCAATAGTGACTTGGGTCTGTCGGTACTATCGCCGTAGATGCGATTGAGCATCGGGCTAGGTGATGCCTTCACCTGAAAGCATGGAAAAGCTTCGTTGAAAAACACACGAGCACCAAAAGGGTTTCCACTTATCCGAGACAAACTCTCGACGCGGGCACACAAATACTCGCTTTCTGCGGCCTCAATCGCATGAGCCATTCCGGCATTCATGTGCATAGTCCTTATTGCGTGATGTCCCAGAAGGGTAACGGCAAATTCAACAATACACACCTCCAAACACACAGCTGGTAGATAACCTGCTCCGGTGTCCCTTTGGGATCGATAACTGCCTGTCGCGATGGGCTGCAATCGGCCAGTAGCGGTCGTTCTTGACTGCATTTCCGGTTAATTACAGACCAGGAATGTGTCTGGAAAACTGGGGGCGATTCAGTTTTCGTCGATGAACTCGACCTTGACCAGCTGGGTTCCGAGGGTGTCGCCCCGGCTGAAACAGGTCGGCCCGCCTACCATCCTGCCGACCTCCTGAAGATCTACATCTACGGTTACTGAGATCTGGTGTGTAATGTCCTGGCTGGCAGATATCCATTAGCAGAATTTCTGCTTTGCTGAACGCAAATCCAGGCTGGTAGATCAACTCCAAAACGCCCTGGGTGAACACTTGTTCCACCGAGTCTACGAGAAAGTCCCCGTCCAGTCCGTCCTTAAAGCCCTGCGCATTCAGCCGCGCCTTGGCGGCCTGTTCCTCTGCAGACTGTTGGAATGGATATGTCACTCAGCTTCACCCCAAGCCCTGGCCCAAGAACTGGGGCCAAGGACGTAGAAAGATGCCCCTTTGGCGTCCACCACATTCAAGAACTGACGACATGATGGCTGCTTTGAAGCTCGGGTTGGGGCCACGCCTCATCGCACATTGCGGTACAACATCAACCGCGCGCTTTCATGCAGGCCTCTGGTCAATTCGACCAGACGCTGGAACTCATCGGGGTTTTGCCCGGCCACGTTGTCCAGGGGGGTCAGGGAGCGCAGGTCGTGCAAGGTCGGCGCACTGCCGTCATGCTGCATCTGTAACAGATAATCCTGGGTGACCCCGCCGATCAGCGGGAAAGTGCCCTCGCGCAAGACCAGCGGTACCACACGCTCGCCCTCCGGGGCCGGTTGCTGTATATCGCGCCCCATCGCCCCATTGTTGAACGCAACGCCCACCATCCCCGCGACCGTCGGCAACAGGTCCGCCAGCCCCACCGCCTCCTCGATCACCCTGGGCTTGAGCAAGCCCGGGGCGTGAATCAGCATTGGCACGTGGTTGCTTTCCAGGCCCAGTTGCTCGAAAGCCGGCGGCATATGGGGTATCTGGCTGATACGGGTGTTGTGGTCACCAAAGAACACGAAAATCGTGTTGTCGTAGTAACCACCCGCCTTGGCCATTTCCATCAACTTGCCGATATTGAAGTCCAGTAGGCGCACCGCGTTGTACTGTTCGACACTGCGTGAGCCGGCGGCTTGCACTTGCTCCAGGGACAGGTTGCTGCGCTTGAAACCGTCATTGTCCCGAGGAATGGTGAACGGGCGATGATTGCCCGCCGTCTGGACATAGGCAAAAAAGGGCTGGTCCCGCGGCAGTTCCCGCAGGATCCGGTCGCTTTCCTTGAACAGATCCAGATCGGAAATGCCCCATACATCGACTCGAGGTGACTGCCAGTGGCGCTCTTCATACAAGCGCACGCCGTCGATGCTCTGCTGGATCAAGGCATTGATATTGGCCCATCCGGCATTGCCGCCAATCATGTACAGCTTCTGGTAATCGGTGAAGGCATTGATAAGCGTGTGCTGGCTTGTGATCAGGGGATGGCGGGTCGCCGTTTCCTGGCGCGTGACATCCGGGACGCCGGTGATACTCGCCCACACGGTCTTTGCGGTGCCAGTGACCGGCACGTAGAAGTGTTTAAAGAACCAGCTCTGGGTCGCCAGCCGGTCGAGGTTGGGCGTCGGGTCTAGAGGGTTGCCATATGCGCCGACCGCACTGGTGCCCAGGGATTCGAGCATCACAAACATCACGTTCGGCGTTGCGTCCAGGCGATACGGCTGCACTGTTTGCCCACGCTCGAACGTCAGGCTCTGCGGATCGGGGCGGTCCACCCCCAGGTAGTGGGCAACCACTGGGTAATGCTCACGCACCTGTGGCTCATCGAACTGCGCCTGGCCGGCCTTGAGTGTGTCGTAGAAAAACAGCACCGGGTTCAGGCCCAGTGCCGCGATCTTGCCGTTGCCAGAGAAAAACGCATCGCTCCAGCGCAGTGGTACCGGGTTTTGCAGGTTGAGACTTTCCACTCGCCCAAGCAGCGCCAACAGCACAGCGATCAACCCCAGACCGCTGCCGAACGCCAGTGAAGCGCGTCGAATGGCCCGGGGTGGACGCCCCAGTGTCAGGCGTTCCAACCTCACAAAAGCGCAGAACCACACACCCAGCACCAACAACCAGGCAAGGGCGATCCACAGCACCGGATAGGTCTGCCAAACCATCTGCTGCGAAATTTGTGCGTCTTCCAGGTAGCGCAACACGCTGGCGTTAAGCCGCACCCCAAGATAGGCGTAATGGCCGAAGTCGATGATGTACACCCAGCCGACGAAGCCCAGCGTCAGCAGCCAATAGCCCCGTGCCACAACGCGCAAGCCCGCAACGCGCACCAGGTTCCAGCGCGGCATCCACGCTAGCACCGCCAACGGCAACACCAGCAACACCGCCAGGCGCAGGTCGAAACGCAAGCCGATGCCCAGGGTGTCGAGCAACTGCCGGTTATCAGCGAACTGCGCCGGATCGATGCCGGAAAACCCCAGCACAAACACCAGCCGCAGCCCTGCAAACAGCAAAAACGCCAGACCTATCGCCCCTACGCCATAGCGCAGGCGCCGCGATTGCAACCAACCCATTATTGACCTCTATGTAGTTTGACGCTCTTCACGCAGAGCACGCTGCCCGCCACCAGGCAATAGCCCCCCAGCAGTGGATCGATCAGGTAGTCCCAGTAGTTTTCCGACGCTTTCAGGCGTAACGCAAAGGCCAGTGTGCCGAGCGCGAGCATCCACACGGCCAACTTATTGCGCAGCCACAACAGCCCCAAGGCGAGCAGCGCAACCAGCACAATCATCGGCCTTGGATTGAAGCCCCAGCGATAGGGATCAAAGTAAGTCAGGCCCATGGTGGCCGGGTACAACAGCGCCGCTAGCAGTCCGAACAGCAGCAGCACCTGAGCGCGCGCCCGAGGTGCTTGTGGCTCGAGCAGCCCCAGGCGCACCAGACTTACCCAGCCCAGCAGTACCAAGGTGCTGATTGCCAAATCATCGGTAAAACTGCGCACGTAGGCCGCCAGCGGCAGGTCATTGAGGGGGATAAAACTGAACAACGCCAACCCTGGCAACAGCCACGGGCGCCAGGACTGCAGGTAACGCAGCGACCCGAGCAGGACAAAACCGAGGAGGATGAAGGTCAAATGAGCCTGCCATAGCAACAACATCACAGGCGCTCCGCCAGCCAGGCTTCGTTGAAGCTGACATGTTTGATAAAGGTGTTATTCCATGAGTAGACCAGGTGATACACGCCGTCCTGTCCACGGCTGAAATATGGGTACTCGTACTCGAAATCACAGCCCCTAGGCTTGCACACCCGGTAATCCAGGTTACTGAGGAAACGCTGCTCCAACGGCAAGCGCCGTGCGCCGCTGGAGGCCCGGAAGCCGGCGCCGATGATCGCCTTGTAGGCCTCGGGGGCGAAGGGTTGGCCAAGCGGATCCGGTGATTGATCCAACTCGATTACATTGCGCCAGTCATTGAGGTTCGCGTCGGTGCCATACAGGCTGAGTTTGAAGCGCCCGTCACGCAGGTCATTGAGCGCCACCAGCAAGCCGTTATCGGCAGTGCCGACCGCGGCCAGGGATGAGTTGGGATTGGCCGGTTCAAGAGGGTAAGGCTCACTCCAGGTCTGCCCGGCATCATCGGTGCGGCTGGCAAGCACGCGATGATGGGTATCGCCGGCATAACGCAGCATCGCCACCGCGCGACGTTCGTCCAGGGGCACGATGGTCGGCTGCAGCGAATGCTTGCCCCGGCTGATGCGGAATTTATCAATCACCGCACCATCGGCGCTCAGGTACAGGTATTCGGAAAACTTACCCATGAGTTCGTGATAGACCGGCAAGCCAATCGAGCCGTCGGCATGAAAAACCGGCGCCGCACGCACCAGGGTGCTGACGTTGAAAAACGGTGAGGTGATCAGTTGCCGTGGCGCCGACCAACTGCGCCCCAGGTCTTCGGACACCATCACATTGATCGCGCTGGTCGCCCAGCCCCCCACCGACACCGATACATAGAACATCCACAGGCGCTGATCGGGCGCGAGGGCAATCACCGGGTTGCCTAGCTTGCGGATGTAGCGCCCGGTGCCATCTCGGGTCGACTCGCGGGTCGCCAACACATGCTCGGCGCCCCACTCCGTGGTCTTGGCGTCGAACCGCGCAGTACGGATCTGCACGTCGGCGGCGCCTTCACGCGAGCCGGCAAACCACACGGCCATCAAGTCGCCGCCCGGCAGTGCGGTAACCGACGACGAATGCACAAAGTCATCCAGTTGCGAGGACACGAACCGGCTGTTGTAGACCGGCTCGGCGCTAGCGGCCAAGGGCGCGGCCGGCCGGGCGAAAGGCGCCAGGACATGGGCCGGATGACTGCGCCAGGCCGCCCAGAAGACCAGGCATAGCGCCAGGCTGGCGAGAATGAATTTCAAGCGAAAAGACAGCACGCGCATAGTGAGCTCATGGCAAATGCAGGGTGGGGAGTAGAGATAAGACAGCGGTGTCAGTGCGCAGAATCATCCGGCAACCGACGCCGGCGACCGGTCAGCATCGATAACGGCAGGTTGTCGCGTACCTGGAAGCTTTCAAACACGGCCGCTGCGATATGCAAGCACACCAGCACCAGCAGGCCATTGACCGCAGTTTCATGCACTTGCAGCGGCCAATCGGCGCCCCATAAGGCATCGACCTCGTCCATGACCCAACCGCTCAAGCCCGCCGTCAACATCGCCAGGAGCATCAAAATCATCACCAATGCACCCAACGGCGAGTGACCGAGGCGATGCTCCGGGCGCCTGGTGTGCAGGGAACGCACATGGGCGGCGAGCCTTGCCGGGGTCGGCCAGAAGTCCGCCCAGCGCGCACTGCGTGGCCCGACAAATCCCCACAGCAGCCGTACCAGCAACCAGCCCATGGCGTAATAGCCGAGCCAGACATGCCAATCGTCGCCGCCCTCAGTGAAGAAGTAGTTGGCGACAAAGACCCCGGCGATGGACACGTGAAACAGCCTCACCAGCGGGTCCCACAGTGCTATGGAGTTGCCTGGCATCAGCCCTTGATCTCGGTCTTGACCGCTTTGCCGCTGACCGGGTCGTGGTAGATCTCAACCTTGCGCTTGTCCTTGTCGAACCCGTAGATCTCATAGCAGTTGCCATCGGTGATCTTGAACTTGCTGATCTCGTAGCCCTGGGCTTTCAACTGGTCCTGGAACGCCTGCGGGTCTTGCCATTGCGCGCGCTGCTCCGTGGTGCATTGCGGTCCGGCAAGGGCCAGGGGGCTGGCAACAATCAGCGACAACAACAGAATTTTGCGCATGGTGACACTCTCGCTCGTTGAGGAAGGTCTCACTGTGCAAAACCAAGCTTAATGAAGTCTTAGCTGGTAATGAGTGGTTACATGTTTCTCGTCGCCCGGCCTGCCACGCCCGTCTCGGCAGCGGCATGATGCCGCCGATATCACATCGGGAATACACCATGCGCCTATTGTTGGTCGAAGATGATCGGGCCCTCGGCCAAGGCATCCGCGTCGCCCTGAGCAGCGAGGGCTACACCCTGGACTGGTTGCACGACGGCGCCAGTGCGCTGCATGCGTTACGCAGCGAAAGCTTCGATCTGCTGCTGCTCGACCTTGGCCTGCCGCGCCTCGACGGCCTGGCCCTGTTGCGTCAATTGCGCGATCGGCAACAGGACCTGCCGGTATTGATCCTGACCGCCCGCGACGGCACCGCCGAACGGATTGCCGGGCTGGATGCCGGCGCTGACGACTACCTGATCAAACCCTTCGATGTCGACGAACTCAAGGCCCGCATCCGCGCCTTGCTGCGGCGCAGCCAAGGCCGCGCGCAGCCACTGCTGGAGCATGCGGGCGTGTGCCTGGATCCGGTCGGCCAGCAGATCACCTGGCACGGCAACCCGGTGGTGGTGACGCCGATGGAGTACCAGTTGCTCCATCAACTGTTGTCGCGCCCCGGCAACGTGGTGACCCGCGAACGCCTGTCCCGGGCGTTGTATGGTTGGCAGGAAAAGGTCGAGAGCAACACCCTGGAAGTGTTGATCCATAACCTGCGCAAAAAACTTTCGACCGAGCTGATCCGCACGGTGCGCGGCGTCGGGTATGTGATGGAGCTCAAGCCATGACCTCGATACGTACACGCATTCTGGTGCCGGTGCTGATCCTCGTTCTGCTGGGCGATGTGCTGATCAGTTGGCTGGTGCTGCGCGACAGCCACCACGAGATCGAAGAAGTGTATGACGCCCAGCTCGCGCAAAGTGCGCGCCTGCTGCAAGGTGTGCTGGCACAACGTGCGCCGGGGGACAACGATTGGAACCGGCTCTACCAGGCCTTCGACGCAGCCATGAGCCGCGTGGGCGACACTGGAGCAGCGCACCCTTACGAAACCCGCCTGACATTCCAGGTGTGGCGCACTGACGGCCAATTGCTGGTGCGCTCGGCCGAAGCCCCGGAACTGAAGGCACCACCGGCGACCCTCGGCGCCCACGACCTGATGGACAACGGCCACGACTGGTGCGCCTTCCTGCTCAAGGACCCACAGCAAGGACTGCTGATCTGGGTGGGCGAGCGTGATGACATTCGCCAGGACCTGATCCAGCGCATCGTCGGCCATACGCTGTGGCCCAGTGTGATTGGCGTGCCGCTGCTGGCCACCTTGATCTGGCTGACCATCGGCTGGGGGTTGCAGCCGTTGCGCGCAATGGCCCGTACCATCCGTGGACGCACTACCGAAACCCTCAAACCGCTCAACCTGCGCCCCCTACCCCACGACCTCGAACCCATGCAGACCGCGCTCAATCGCCTGTTGCAACAGATCGACAAGCTGCTGGCGCGAGAACGACGTTTTATCGCCGATGCCGCCCACGAGCTGCGCACGCCTCTGGCGATCCTGCGGATCCATGCGCAAAACGCCCAGATGGCCGGCACCCCACAGCAACGGGAGGAAGCCCTGGAGTTTCTGGTCAGCGCCGTCGACCGCGCCACGCGCATCGCCAGTCAGTTGCTGACCATGGCGCGTATCGAGCCGCGCCTGGCCAACCCCGAGCGATGCGAAGTGGAACTGACCGAGCTGGTGCGGGAGGAACTGGCCGAACTGGCACCCCTGGCGCTGGCAAAGGATATCGAGCTGACCCTCGACAGCGACCACCACTGCCTGGTCAAGACCGACCCCATTGCCCTGGCCATCGCCCTTCAGAACCTGGTGACCAACGCCCTGAACTTCGCCCCGCCTGGCAGCGAGGTCAGGGTCCAAGTACAACCGCAGGGCTGCGGGGCGGTGTATATCAGCGTCGAGGATGCCGGCCCCGGTATCGATGAGGGTGAATATGCGCGCCTGTTCGAGCGCTTCTACACCCAGGGGCACGGCAACGGCGCCGGGTTGGGACTGGCGATCGTGCAGATGATCGTCAGCAAGATCGACAGCAGCTTGCAGTTGTACAACCTGCCCCAGGGCGGGCTATGCGCTGAACTGCGGATCAACCAAGGCGCGCCGCTTCATTCAAGTTGAGCGGCTTGCTGGCGGGTTTTGACGTTTTTTTCATGTTTGCCCGCATAAGATCCCGGACCTCGTTGGGGAGTAGCCTGCTTGCGAGTCTTTCGCAAGCGTTCGTATCAACATTCTCGGCAACCTGCCGTGGTACGAACACCTTTTGGTTGGTGAGACCAGCGACACATCCATGCCTAAAGTCGGGCGTGTGGTTGTGTCGTTGACTCATAGCCCGACTGGAAGATCACCCGTGAATCCTGTTTCCCTCATTTTCTTGGCCCTGGCCATGTCCACGGATGCATTTGCCGCTGCTATCGGCAAAGGTTCCAGTCTGCACAAACCACGCTTGACCGAAGCACTGCGTACCGGCCTGATCTTCGGCGTCATCGAAGCCATCACTCCGATTATCGGCTGGCTGATCGGCCAAGCCGCAACACGCTGGGTGGCAAACTGGGATCACTGGATCGCCTTCACCTTGCTGGTGCTACTGGGCCTGCACATGATTCACAATGGTCTCAAACACGAAGACGAGACCGAGGAGAAAAGCGGCCAGCACTCCTTTCTGGTCCTTGCCGTCACCGCGTTCGCTACTAGCATTGATGCCCTCGCGGTCGGAGTCGGCCTGGCGTTTGTCGATGTGAATATCTGGGTGGCAGCAGCGGCCATCGGCTTAGCAACCATGACTATGGTCACCATCGGCGTGATGCTCGGACGAGTCCTAGGAACAGTGTTCGGTAAACGAGCAGAGATCGTAGGCGGCGTTGTATTGATGATCGTTGGTGCAACTATCCTGTATGAGCACTTGGCCGTCTGATCAACCCACGCGTGTCACTGAGCAGTAACTGCTGCAAATCCTCCCCAATGCCCGCCCAGTTGCGGGTATTTTTTGGCCTGCGCTGAACCGCGCCATGGCCCGCCACAAGATAGATAGCCCGGTGCGCGTGGCCGCGTGTCAGTCCAACTCGCCGCCCCGGGTGGTGGCAGTAGGGTGCACACTCCGTCCTTAAAGCCTGCGCTTTGCGCTCGCGCTGCGACAAGGCAAGGTTGCAGTCACCGCAGAACGCACTGGATCAGGGAACCCTACGCTCGCAGCAAAAATAGGAGGGTTTCAGTTTCGTGACATTTGGCCCAAGGCCGCATCGGAAATCGCCGATATCAGCGACGCAAGTCTACTGTTGGGCCATACAGGTTTACAGGCGACTGGCGCCACCGCTAAACCCTCAAAATAGGCAAAGTTTCGGAACGCCTACCCGAAAGTTTCGGAACCCCTCTCAGAAACCGACTGTGCCTATCCAAACCCCCGGAAACGCAAAAGCCCCGCAATAGCGGGGCTTTCGTGTAAAACTTGGCGGGAAACCAGGGATTCGAACCCTGGGAACGCTATTAACGTTCGCCGGTTTTCAAGACCGGTGCATTCAACCACTCTGCCAATTTCCCTTGTGCATCACGGGATTATAGTCGCTCATCCCGTCTCAGCGGGCGCCATAATACCCGAATGAAACACACTGTCAAACTCTCTGCATAGCTTGTTACAGAGCGTCTGTTATGATCTTTGCGACTGAACGTTTCAAAACTGAAGGAGTGTCGCCATGCGCGAACAGAATTACGCAGTGAATGGCAACGCGCAGGCTGAGCAGCTTGAAGTCAGCCGCGTGTTGCGCAATACGTACGGCCTGCTCGCCCTTACCCTCGCATTCAGCGGCGTGATGGCTTACGTGGCCCAGCAGATGCGCGTCGGTTATCCGAATATCTTTGTCGTGTTGATCGGCTTCTATGGTCTGTTCTTCCTGACCAACAAGCTGCGCGACTCGGCCTGGGGCCTGGTGTCGGCGTTTGCCTTGACCGGTTTCATGGGCTTTATCCTTGGCCCGATCCTTAACCGTTACCTCGGCATGGCCGGCGGTGCGGAAGTGGTCAGTTCGGCATTTGCCATGACTGCCTTGGTGTTTGGTGGCCTGTCGGCGTACGTGCTGATCAGCCGCAAGGACATGAGCTTCCTGGGTGGTTTCATCACTGCAGGCTTCTTCGTGTTGCTGGCGGCGGTGGTAGCCGGCATGTTCTTCCAGATCAGCGGTTTGCAACTGGCGATCAGCGCAGGTTTCGTGCTGTTTTCCTCGGTGTGCATCCTGTTCCAGACCAGCGCCATCATCCATGGTGGTGAGCGTAACTACATCATGGCGACCATCAGCCTGTATGTGTCGATCTACAACCTGTTTATCAGCCTGTTGCAGATCTTCGGCATCATGAGCCGTGACGACTGATTGTCAGCGCTATAAAAAATGCCCCGTATCGTGAGATACGGGGCATTTTCATTGGTGGGGCGGTGGACGCTCAGTACCTGTTAGGTTCCATCTCAAGCTCGACCCCGAAGCGCTCGGCAATGTCCTGCTGGATACGCAGCGCCAGGTTGGCAATATCCCGCCCGGTGGCTGAGCCGTAGTTCACCAGCACCAGCGCTTGCATTTTATGCACGCCGGCATCGCCATCACGAAAGCCCTTCCAACCCGCCTTGTCGATCAGCCAACCGGCGGCGAGCTTGCATTGCCCGTCTGCCTGAGGGTAAGCCACCAGGTCCGGATACTGGCTTTTCAGCTCGGCAGCCACGGCCTGGGGCACCAAGGGGTTTTTGAAAAAACTGCCGGCATTGCCCAGCTCTGCCGGGTCCGGCAATTTTTCGCGGCGAATACTGCAGATCGCCTGGCTCACATCCTTCGGTGTGGCCTCGGTGATGCCCTGCGCGGCCAGGCGCTGTTGCACCGGGCCGTAATCGAGTTTCAGGTGACTGGCGCGGCTCAGGGCAAAGCGTACCCGCAGGATCAACCAACGCCCGACTTCATGCTTGAACAGGCTGTCGCGGTAAGCAAACTTGCATTCGTCCAGGCTGAAATCCCGCAGCTCGCCCGCCTGGCGATCCAGCGCCGTGAGGCCGGCAAACACGTCCTTGATCTCGACGCCGTAAGCGCCGATGTTTTGCATCGGCGCGGCACCGACCGTGCCGGGGATCAAGCTGAGGTTTTCCAGGCCGCAAAAACCCTGTTCCAGGGTCCACGACACAAAGGGGTGCCAGGCTTCGCCCGCCTCCGCTTCAACCACCACGTACACGCCATCATCGTGCAGCACGCGAATGCCCTGGGTCGCCATGCGCAACACCAGGGCGGGCACGTCCCGGGTCAGCAGCAGGTTGCTGCCGCCGCCGATCACCAACAGCGGCACACTGTGCGCGTCGGCGTAGGCCAGGGCCTCATGCACATCGGCATCACTGCGGGCCTCGGCAAACAGCTGGGCGCGTACGTCGATGCCAAAACTGTTGAATGGCTTGAGCGATACCTGCGCTTGTACGTGCAAGGTCATAGCCGGCCCTTCAATTCGATCACCAATGAATCACAGGCGCGCTCGATCAGGTCCAGCACCCGGTCAAAGCCTTGTTCGCCTTCGTAGTAAGGGTCTGGCACCTCGTCCACTTCGCCGTCGAAGCGGCGCAGGAACAAATCCAGCTGCGCCTTGCCCTGCGCAGGCTGCATGGCTTTGAGGTTGCGCAGGTTGCTGTGGTCCATGGCCAGGATCAGGTCATAGCGCGCAAAATCAGCGCGGCTGACCTGTTGGGCACGCTGGGCTGACAAGTCATAGCCCCGCGCCAGCGCTGCGCGTTGGCTGCGCAGGTCCGGTGGGTTGCCGATATGCCACTCCCCGGTCCCCGCCGACGCCACCTCAACCTGATCGGCCAGGCCGGCTTCGCGCAACTTGTGGCGCAAGACGCCTTCGGCGGTGGGCGAACGGCAGATATTGCCCAGGCAGACAAACAGGACTTCCATCAAGCCCCCAGCAGGCGACGGACGCGCTCAAGGTCTTCCTGGGTATCGACGCCTGCAGGCGGTGCTTCCAGCGCATCGCCCACGTGGATACGCACGCCGTGCCACAAGGCCCGCAGTTGCTCCAGGGATTCGGTGTTTTCCAACCAGCACGGGCCCCAGCTGACGAAGTCATGCAGGAAACCGGCGCGATAGGCGTAGATGCCAATGTGGCGGCGGTACGGCACGCATGGCGGCAGTACGCCGGGGTTGCTGGCAAAGGCGTCCCGCGCCCAGGGCAGGGTCGAACGGCTGAACGTCAGGGCCAGGCCGTTGATATCGCTGACCACTTTCACCACGTTCGGGTTGAACAAGGTTTCACTGTCTTCGATCGGTTCGGCCAGGGTCGCCATGCGCGCCTCGCCATGGGCCGCCAGATTGGCGGCGACCTGGTCGATGACGCTGGGCGGGATCAACGGCTCGTCACCTTGCACGTTCACCACGATGGCGTCGGGCGCCAGGCCCAGTTGCGTCGCCACTTCGGCCAGGCGATCAGTGCCGGAATTATGGTCTTCGCGGGTCAGCACCGCCTCGGCGCCGAAACGGTTGCAGGCTTCGATGATGCGCGGATCGTCAGTCGCCACCACCACCCGCTCAGCGCTGCTTTTGCAGGCCTGTTCCCACACCAGTTGGATCATCGGCTTGGCGCCGATCATTTGCAGCGGCTTGCCCGGCAGGCGGGTCGACGCATAGCGCGAAGGAATCACCACGGTAAAGGCGGTAGTCATTTATCCAGGCGCTCATCGGTGGTCAGGGTGCGCGCTTCGCTCTCGAGCATCACCGGAATGCCGTCACGGATCGGATAAGCCAGGCCGGCACCTTTGCTGATCAGCTCGGTTTTATCGGCGCTGAGCTTGAGCGGGCCTTTGCAGATCGGGCAAGCAAGGATGTCGAGCAATTTGGTGTCCATGGGTATGTCCTGGAAATAAACGGTTTAAGGCAAAACACGGTTGGGCAGCAGGCGCATCAGTTGTGTGTCGAACCAGGCGACAAACGCCGGCGACGGCAGCGCATCCACCGCAAGGTACCACCAGTCGGGCCGGGCGAAGGCGCGGCACTTCACCGCGTCCTTTTCAGTCATGACCAGCGGCCAATGCGGTGTGAAATCCAACACCTGGGCACTGTAGGGCGCGTGGTCGGCAAACGCATGGGGGATCGGCTGCCAGTGTAGCGTTTCAAGGGTATTGAAGAAACGTTGCGGATTGCCGATACCAGCAACTGCGTGTACCTGCTGGCCTGGCGGAAAGTAGGTAACCGGCTGCCGCTCGCCACTGTGCAGGTTGATCAGCGCCGCAGGCGCAAGGCCAAAGGCAAAGCCGTCTTCGCGGTCCTCGGCAGCACCGTTATAGAGCAGCGCATCCACGCTGTGCAGGCGCTCGACCGGCTCGCGCAACGGCCCGGCCGGCAGGCAACGGCGATTGCCCAGGCCACGGGCGGCATCGATCAGTACCAGTTCGAGATCGCGGGCCAGGCGGTAGTGTTGAAGACCGTCGTCGGAAAGGATCAGGTCCAGGGTTTCGCTGGCCAACAGCGCTTTCACCGCGCGGCTGCGGTCCGGATCGATCATCAACGGGACACCGCAGCGCTGCACGATCAGTAAAGGTTCGTCGCCGGCCACGTCGGCACTCTGATTGGCCTCGACTCGCCAGGGCAACTGTGGCGGCTTGGCGCCATACCCCCGACTGACCACGCCCACGCGCAGGCCACTGCGGCGGCAGTGCTCGATCATCCACAGGATCAGTGGCGTCTTGCCCGTGCCACCGACGGTGATATTCCCCACCACCACAACGGGCACCGGGGACCGATAGATAGCGCCCTCGCCCGCCAGGAAGCGCGCGCGCTTGCGCTGCACGACCCGGCGATACAACGACTCCAGCGGCCGTAACAGCACGAGCGCCGGATGGCCCTCATACCAGGCCTTGAGCAAACGATCGGACATGGCCATCAGGGTGGGCTCGCCGCCTCGACGGTGGTCATGCGCAGATGACTGAAACCGAGCTTGCCGGCGGCGTCCATCGCGGTAATCACAGCCTGGTGCTGGGTCTTGCCGTCGGCACTGATCGACAGTGGCAGGCTGGTATCGCCGCCGGATTCCTTCTGCAGGGCTTGCATCAGGCTGGCCAGGTCGTTTTTCTCCAGCAACTGGTTGTTCACCGAAAACACCCCATCGGCGCTGATGGCAATGTCCAGTTGCTTGACCTGCTGGTCTTCGGCCGGCGAGCCGCTGACGGCTTCGGGCAAGTCGACGCGCAGCTGGGTTTCCCGGGTGAACGTGGTGGTGACGACAAAGAACAGCAGCAGGATAAACACCACGTCGATCAGCGACGCGAGGTTGATATCGACATTTTCCCGTTGCTTGCGGCGAAATTTCACACTTTGCCCTCGACCAGGTCCACATCACGGTCGCCCTGCACCACTTCCACCAGCTTGATGGCTTCCTGTTCCATGCCGACCACCAGTTCATCGATGCGCCGTTGCAGGAAGCGGTGGAAGAACACCGAAGGGATACCCACCATCAGGCCCGCGGCCGTGGTGATCAGTGCTTTGGAAATACCACCGGCCAGCACGGCGGCGTTGGTGGTCATGCCCGAGCCCATGAACGAGCTGAAAATATCGATCATACCCAGCACCGTGCCCAGCAAACCGAGCAGCGGCGCCATGGCGGCGATGGTGCCGAGGGCGTTGATGTAGCGCTCCAGTTCATGGATCACCCGTGCGGCGGCTTCCTCGATGCACTCTTTCATGATCTCGCGGCCATGCTTGGAGTTGGCAAGGCCGGCGGCAAGGATTTCACCCAGCGGCGAATTGGCGCGCAGCTCTTTGAGCTTCTCTTTGTCGAGCTGCTTGTTCTTGATCCAGCCCCAGACTTGCCCCAGCAGATGCTCGGGGGTGACGCGACTGGCGCGCAGGGTCCACAGGCGTTCGGCGACGATGCCGAGTGCGGCGATGGAACTCATGATGATCGGCAACATCATCCAGCCGCCGGATTTGACCAATTCCCACACAGTGAATGCCCCCTCGAAAAAGTGCGCCACTTTATCATATAGGTTCGGCGGCAGGGTTCGTTGGCCGCAGACCAGGCTGTCGCAGCCTGCGGTGTTTGGTAACGCCGGATTACGGCAACGGTTCGCGCCAGAACCGGGGTTGACTGCGCGCAACAATGGCGGGCTGGAAGGCGCCCAACTGAAAGCGCACGGCCCCGTGTTCGGCGCTATCGTATAGTCGGCTGCCCTGGGCCTGATAGCGCGCGACCACTTGCGCATGAGGATGACCGAAGGCGTTGCCCCGCCCTCGGGAAATCAGCACCGACGTGGGGGCGAGCCGCTGCACAAAGGATCGGGATGACGAGCTGCGACTACCATGATGGGGCGCTTGCAGCCAATCGGTTGGCACCGCCAGCGGCGTATCAAGCAAGGCGCGCTCCGCTGCGCTGTCGATATCGCCGGTGAGCAACAGCCGTTCACCCTTGGCCTGCACCTGCAACACACAGGACTTTGGATTGCCACTTATGGCGCCGGACCACTGCCACAACGCGAAAGACACACCATCCCACTCCCACCGCTCGCCACTGATACAGGGCCCGGTCCCGAGAAATGCCGGCAACCCCTCGGTTTCGCCGCCTACCACGCGTGCGATGGGCAGACCACGGGCTATCGCTGCCGCGCCACCGGCGTGATCGGCATCGGCATGGCTCAGCAGCAGCATGTCCAGCCGCTGTACCCCGAGCTTTTTCAATGACGGCAAAACCACGCGTGCGCCCAGATCGACCGCCCCGGAACGCGGACCGGCATCGTAAAGCAGCGCATGATTGCGGGTGCGCAGGATCAGCGCCTGCCCCTGGCCAACATCCAACTGCACCACCCTCACCTCCCCGTGGGGTACCGACTCCCTGGGAGGAAACACCGCCAGCAACAGCATGGGCCAGCCCAGCAACCGAAACGGCACCCCCTTGGGCAGTAGCAGCATCAGCGCGCCTACCAGGCTGACCAGCCAGTACACCAGCGGCACCTGGGCTGGCGTCCAGGCCGGCAACTGCCCGGCCAGCAGGGTCAGCACGCTGAACCACCCCTCCAACGCCCCGCCGGCCAACCAAAGCAGGCCGTCACCGATCACCGGCACCCACAATAGCACCGTGCCCAGCAGCGCCAGAGGCAACACCACCAGACTGATCCAGGGTACGGCGAACACATTGGCCACCGGCGCAGTGAGGCTGATGGGTAAACCCAGCACCAGCAGGATTGGAAACAGGCCGATAGCAATCAGCCACTGGGGACGCGTCCACGCCTGCCAGAGACCCCAGGGGCCCAGCCGTCCACCGAACGTCAGGATCAGGACCGCAACCGCCGCAAATGACAACCAGAAGCCCGGCTGCAGACTGGCCAGGGGTTCAAGCAGCAGTACGCCATTGAACGCCAGCAATAACGGCCACCACGCGCCCAGATGTCGAAAGCGCAGCCGCCACAGCAACACCAGCCCGACCATCACGCAGGCCCGCTG